>JASHPB010000097.1 GCA_030038355.1 Candidatus Binataceae bacterium | reverse complement strand
AAAAGTGAACAAGAGCCTGGTTTCTGTACTGCTGGTGAGGCCTCCCGCAGAATCGGACAGGCTCGTCAGGCATGAAGTCAGGTTATTGCTGCAGGTGTTTTCGCTACTGTTGCAGGAATTCAGACTGGTCTGCAGCGAAGCTTGTTGACTGAGGCACTGGTTCAGGCTGGTTTGACAAGCGCTCGTCTTGGCTGCTGCCAGTTCGCTCGGCCCCGCTTGTACGGCCGCGCAATACAAGAACATCGCGCACGCTGCGATTAGACTCGAGCTGATCAGTTTCATCTCTAGTTCTCCAGATTGGGCCACAAAGCGGCAGGTTTCGCGATCGCGGGCGGCGAGACCAGGTCCAGCCGGGACTCCTTGTGGCGAAGTTTAGACGAAGACAACTCAGCTATTTCACGCGATCCGGAGTGAAACTTAGTCCTAATCAGCATGTACTGTCAAAGCCTGTAGCGACTGTTCAAGAGGCATTTTGGCGCCGCTATCTGCTCATGGCGGAGGCGATCAATGCGAGGATGAATTCGAGTTTCAGAGCTCCGGTGGCAAAAGGGAATGCGGCTTCGAGGCGGATTACATCGTCTAGAGAGCGACGCAGAATCGCGGCGGTGTGAATCGATTCCTGACGTTCGTCCGTGCCGCCCTCGAGTTCCAACCCGACGCGATCGACGACGACCGATGATCAGGGGAACGTCATCCACTGGAGATCGAGCGCCAGGCAGCTTGACGTTCGCACAGTTTATTTGTACAGCTGTACAAAATGCTCTTTAACCGTGCAGTCAAAGCGCGATCATCTGCTGAGAGCCGGCGGATCCAAATTCTGGAAGCCGCTCTACGCGTGGTAGCCGAGGGCGGCCCCGATGCGATCACATTTCGCCGGGTAGCGACGGGGGCGCAGGTCCCGCTCGGGTTGCTTAGCTACCACTTCGACTCTCGCGAAGATCTCTTGCGCGAGGCGTTTCGACTCTACTTGTCCGAAGCGATCGCCTTCATCTCTCACGTCGAGCAAGAGCGGCCCGCGAGGAGCACTGGCGATGTAAGCGAAATGGTCATGGAAATCACCCGCCGGGAATTTTCGGATGATCCGGCGCTGGTGCGAGTGGAGTATGAGTTGATTTTGTATGCCGCCCGCGATCGTGCCCTTGCGCGAGAATTCAATTCCTACGAGCGCTGGATGGAAACGAAGCTTGCGGCGTCGCTGGAAACCCTCGGAGCGCCGCGTCCGATCGACGCCGCCCGCACGATAATCGACGTGGTGCGCGGTTTCGAAATCGAGCGCTTCACGCATCCCGAAGCCGACCTCAAGAACCTCGAGAAGCGCCTCAGGCTGGTTATCGAAGCGCTCATCAGCGAGCGATCCAAGAACGACGGCTTGACCCGTAAGCAGTCGCGCCGGGTTCGCGAATCCAAACCGTTGAGAAGGGTTGCCCGGTGAGTATCCCACATGGCGCTTTGAGTCGAATGGAACTCTGCTTCACATAACCAAAATACATTCGAGCTAAAGGATAGATACGATGAGTAGCGCGCAACGTTATGCAATGCCGATCGAAGGCTTGGAGTGGAACGTGCCGGAGGCTTTCGAGACCTGCTTCAAATGGGAATATGAGGACGCCAGCGAATCGCTGCATCGCCTTTATGAGAAGGGCAAGAAGCAGCAGTGGAACGCCAGCGACCGTATCGATTGGTCGCAGGATCTGGATCCGGAAAATCCCGAAGAGCTGCCGGATGAGTATCTCTCAATTTACGGCTCGCCGGTCTGGGAACGTCTGACGAGCAAGGAGCGGGCGGATCTGAGGCGCCATTCGCAGGCTAACGATCTCTCCCAGTTCCTTCACGGCGAGCAAGGCGCGCTTGTATGCACCGCAAAGATCGTTCAGCAGGTCCCCGATATCCAGGCCAAGTTCTACGCTGCTACGCAGGTAATGGACGAGGCGCGCCACGTTGAAGTCTACAAACGCCTGCTTCATGAAAAATTCGACCTCGCATATCCGATCACGCCTCCTCTTCAAAGCCTCCTCGAGGGTATTTTGCGCGACTCGCGATGGGACATGACCTATCTCGGGATGCAGGTGCTAATCGAGGGTCTCGCGCTGGCCGCCTTCGCCGGTATCCGCGACATGGCAAAGAACCCACTTGCCGCTGCAGTGAACGCATACGTGATGCAAGATGAGGCGCGCCACGTCGCGTTCGGGCGCCTGGCACTGCGCGAGTACTATCCGCACCTTAGTCAAAAGGAACGCGACGAGCGCGAGGAGTTCGTGGTCGAGGCGTGCTACACGATGCGCGATCGGTTCAACTCGCGCGATGTATACGAACGACTAGGCTTGCCGATCACGGAATGCATCGAGTGGGAAGAGAACTCGCCCGGTATGCAGGAATTCCGCGCGGCGCTGTTCACGCGCATCGTGCCGGCTATCAAGGATATCGGCCTCTGGGGACCACGCGTTCAGAAGGCCTACACCGACATGGGTGTGCTTTCGTTCGCCGAATTGAGCCTGGAGGAAATGGCGGCACGCGACGAGGCAGTTGCCGTCGAGTTTGATCGAGCTTCGGGCGGCGCGCGCAATTCCGACCAGGGTCGCGCGCAATGACGGTCAACTTCTCGGTCAAGGATAAAGTAGCGATCGTCACGGGCGGCTCGAAAGGAATCGGCCGCGCGATCGCGATCACACTGGCCGAGAACGGAGCCAACGTCGCGATCGCAGCGCGCGGTCGCGAGGCGCTCGACAAGACGCGCGCCAATATCGAAGCGACTGGCCGTCGATGCATCGCGCTCTCCGCAAATTTGGCTGAGGAGAAGGAATGGCAGCGGCTGGTGGATGAAACGATCTCTAGCTTCGGCGGCATCGATATCTTGGTCAACAATGCCGCAGCAGATGCTGGATACGGCCCGATTGCAAAGACAGAGAGCTCGCGCTGGGACCTCGTAATGAAGGTGAACTTGAAGGCGCCGTTTGTCCTGTCGAGCTTGTGCCTCGCGTCGATGAAGGCGCGCGGCGGTGGATCGGTGATTCACATCACCTCGAACGAAGCTCTGCGGCCCAGCTTCGGCCTCGGAGCTTATTCGGTCAGTAAGGGAGCGCTCGTTACGCTCGCCCAGGTTTGCGCAAAGGAATGGGCGCGCGACAAGATCAGAGTTAACTGTATCGCACCCGGGCTGGTCCGCACGGTTATGGCGGCGCCGCTGGTCGAGATGGTCGAAAAGTCCGGTCGCTATCCAAACCCGATGCATCGCGTTGCCGAACCCGAGGAGATCGCGGCACTCGCCTTGTACCTCGCGAGCAACGCGGGCAGCTACGCGACCGGGCAGACTTTCGTGGTTGATGGAGGAGAGCTCGTGCTCGCCCCAACGGATCAGAACTGATGCCACTCTAATTCCACCAGGCGCGGTCGAGGTGCAGAATAGCCTGATGCTAACGCGCCTGTTTCCGCCCAGCACCAACGATAACTATCGAGGGTCGATGGTCTCGGCGTATTTCCTCACGCTGTTGAGCATCCTCACGATAGCTCCCGGATGCATCCACGAATTCGCGCCGGATGGCGGCGCGGGCACAATCGCGGGACTCAACCTCACTCACAACGGACGATTAGTAATCGCGCTCTTCGCCTGGGCGGGAGCGACGCAGATCGCGTTTGGCCTCGCGATGCTGGTTGTTTCGCTGCGATACCGGACGCTTGCGCCGCTCATGCTCGGTCTGGCGCTTGTCGAGCTTACGCTCCACGCGCTGAACGCGTGGCTCCTCAAATCGGTCCCCGGCGGACATCGTCCACCGGAACACTATGGCGTGCTCGTTATTCTCCCACTGCTGCTGATCGCGCTGGCGCTTTCGCTTCGCACATCGGAGCGAGCGGCTCAATCTGGCGCGCTACCAGACCGCGGTATCCGGCGGCAGGTCCAGTAGAACGCGGCCAACCGCTTCATACATCGCGGGTTGGACCGTAATATGCGCGCCCACGACGTGCGCATCGCGGAAGCATCGTTCGAGCTCGCACGACTCGTGGATCGAGCTCGCAGCGGCAGCATTGTACATGAGGTCCACCGCACGAGCGCATCGATGCACACAGTCGGTCGCCGCGAGTCGGATCAGAGCGCGAAGCTGCTGCGCAATCTGCCTGCCGGCAACCAACTCCTGCCAACCCTCCTCGACGGCTTGAAAGAGGAACGCGCGCGCGGAGTGCACGATCGCTTCGGCATGCGCCAGATCGATCTGGACTGCGGGCCGCTCTCGCAACGTACTCGTCTTGGTGGCGGGAATCTTCGCCCGCGCGATTTCCTTGAAGGCATCGATCGCGTGGCACGCGATTCCTAGCGCGACCGCGCCCTTGGCGACCGCGAAGCTCGCCAGCATCGGAAACGCATAGAGCGGCCCGCGTTCAAAGGGCTCAGTGATATTCAGCGGCAGCGCGCGCTCAGCGGAAACAAACAGGTCGTCGATCGTAAAATCGTGGCTACCGGTGCCGCGCAATCCGGTGACGCGCCAGGTGTCGAGGATGTTTACCTCCGCAGGACGGAGCGCGAGCTGTAATAGCTGCGGCGCAGCGCGCGCTCCGAGCACCGGTTTGCCGCCTTCGCATAGTATAGCCCCGACCAGTATGACGTCGGCGTTCTGGCATCCGCTACCGAATTTCCATCGGCCAGAGATTCGATAGCCGCCATCGGTCTTCTGAATCTGTCCGGGGGAGCTGAGAGTGCCAGTGACGATCGGCTTAGTCATTGAGCCGATGAGATCGCGCGAGGCGCCGCGCAGAAAGCCGGCCCACAGCTCCGTATCGAAGGTGATCATGACGTTCCAGCCGGTCGCGCCGTCAGCGTGGCTGACCTCTTCGATGGCACGCAGCGCCTGCGAGATTGGCGTTTCGGTTCCGCCCATCGCGACGGCGAGTCCCATCGCGAAGAGGCCGCCGGAACGCAGCGCCTCTACTACGGGAGCCGCGAGCCTGCGTCCGCGCTCGGTCTCGTCGGCGTGGGCGCGAATCACTGGTTGCAAGCGGCGCGCAGCCTCCACTGGATCGAACGAAGCGGTGTTCGCCCCCACAGCGCGTGAGCTATCGATTTGGGACATAGAGTCAGGACCCTCGAACCTTCTCTAGGCTGCCAACGGCTGAGTCTTCACTTCCTTCAGGGCCGGCATCACCTCTCTGGTGAACAGGCGCATGCTCTTTTCAGCCTCTGCCAGCGGCATCGAACCGTACTTGAATATGAACATGATCTCGTCAGTGCCGAAAGCATTGGCGAGTTCGGTCGCCCGTTTGATGGTTTGCTCGGGCGTGCCCCACGGATGGCTCTTATAGAATCCATCGCGGAACGGAGACGCATCCTTACGTAGTGCGTTCTGTTGCGCGCCATACTGTTCGTAGCCCTTGATGCCCGCGAGGTGTGTGCCAAGGAGTTCGTAGTGACGCAGCGCCGAGTCCGCATACTCGCCCATGTAGCGGCGTGCGCCGGCGTCGGCCGCGCTGTTGCTCTCCGCCACGTAGGTCCATAGCGCGAGCTTGGTATGGCTCGGCTTATGGCCGGCCTTTTTGCTGAGTTGCGCATAGCGCCGCATATTTGCGAGCGAGATGTCCAAGCTTGTGGTGGGGATAGTGAGCGGCCGCACACCGTGCTTCGCGATGATCTCCACGGTCTGTTCAGTACCGCCCGCGCACCACAGATTCTTGCTGAGATCCTTCTCCGGCTGAGGCCGGAGATGCAGGCCATGAATATGGTAAAACTGGCCCTCGAAATCGCACCGGCCCGTCGCCAGAAGCTGCCTAAGGACCTGCAACGATTCATCAAACCGTCCCCGCGCCTCGTTTTGATCAATACCCAAGCCGCTATACTCACGCCGCCCGAGGCCTCGGCCAACGCCGCAAATAACGTCTCGATCACTCCCGAGGAAGGCGTCGAGCATGTTTACGTCTTCGGCGACGCGTACTGGGTTATGCCACGGCAGCACCGTGACCATCGTGCCGAGGTCGACACTCCTGGTGATGCCCGCGACGTAGGTCAGGTACTGCAGCGGATTGGTTACCATCGTGTATGGCGTGAAGTGGTGCTCGATGGTCCACACGGAGTCGAATCCGCTCTCGTCAGCGATTCGCGCGATGTTGATTTCCTCTTTGAAGATCTCTCTATCCGAGTGCGCCGCGCGTTCGGCCACGGGCTTGCCTTGTTCCTCCGCCTCGTAGCGGTCCCAGTCGCTATAGTTCTGATTGAAAATCGTGGCGCCAACCCGCATGCATTTGTCTCCTTCTTAATCAATCCTCGACGCTCATTACCGCGTTCACCCTGGTGGACTCAAGAAGTCCCAAACTTCCTGGATGCCAGTTCAGCGCAGCCTTTCACCAAGGGCAGTTTCTGCATTTCGTCCTCGGTGGCGGTCGCTCCATCTCATATAACGTGTAATGGAAAGATCAACGACTTAGATGAGGCCGAAGATCTGACGCGATTGGCCGCCGAGCTCCGCCTATTTCCTCGACGCGCGCCGTGGCGGCATGGCTCGCCCGCCGACCGGAGCTCTAGGCGCGGTGACGGACGAGAGCATAGCCTTATTTTCAATCCTGGCTTGGGAATAGTCATCGCGGGTTGCACTCTTGGAATCACCTTTTTCGATCGAAAAACATATTTATGCTCGTATTCATGGCGTGCTCTGCGCTGGCAGACATCGCATATCTTTGAACCTTAGGGCTCCTTAGCAGGCCCACGGATGGAAGCAATTGAATTCTTGTTCTTTGCCTGGTGCTTGCGGCCATGTGGTGAATACCTCTTCTGCTGGCACCACCTACCCTTTCAACGGACGTTTATAGGTATGTTTGGGATGCAGGATCCAGCGGATGCTTATCGAGTAGGGTTCGGTTCCGGTAGTTGCGGCATGGACTATGGCGCGATCCTTCGAAGCGCGTCGCGCAACAACCTCGTCCTTTTGAAAACTTCGCGGGGAATTTTGGCGGATTGGGACGGAAGTAATTCGCTCACCCGCCGGAGCTCAGGCGATCATGAGCCACGAATGACGCGCCACATTTCCGATCAACGCGCGTTCGCGCAATCCCTCGATGTCGGTGTCGGGGAGGCGCCGCCGCGCGAGCATCGTCCAGAGTGTTCGATCGAGCCGCGTTCGTGCTTCGAGCAAGCCTAGCGCGAGCGGTGTCAGTTCGTGGTGTAGAGCGGATTTGAATTCCGGCGGAATCGGCCTGGCTTCATTGAATCGCGGATAGTCAACGGGAAGGCCAAGCCAAGCTTGAAGGTTGCTCTGGAAGCGAGGATTCTCCATCACGTCGGCAAAGTCCAATTGCCTGAGACGCGCCGCGGCCTGACGCGCAAGACTGTCATCGTGCCGCCGATCGATGAAGCCCGCAAGGGGAACTTTCGGATGCGGCCAGAGCATCGCTCGCACGTAATAGTTGTCCAATTGGCATGCCACTTCTTCGCACGCAAGGAACTCTGCGAGCGGACGCCTCGCCTGGCGTACAACTTTGGCCCACGTTCCCCAAGCCGCGAGTATTTCGTCGCTTTGCGTGCGCCAGCAGAGCCAAAAAGATAGAACGCGCGACATGGGTTCGCGCAAAATCGTCATCATTCGTGCCGCCGGGTATCTCGCGCGCAGCGTTGAAAAAGCAAAATGACCGGCGATCAACTCGGCGTCGGGCGACATCTTGGCCCAATCGAGATGTATGTTGCTCCGAACCTCGTTGCTTAGCGTCTCGAAGCCAATGAAGGCACCGAACATGGAACGATCGAAGCCCTGAACGATTACCGCCGGCTTCAGCGCCTGGATGAGGCCCTTCGTCAGCGCCTGGCCGGAGGTTTTCGGCAGGTGCGCGAACGCGATCGGCGTAACATCGAGCGGATCGTTGCCGGATAACTTTCCAGCGCGCGGCTTCAGAAACGAAAAAACCCCACGTCCCCTCATAGCTGCAACCCGAAGCGATGAACGAACCGGCTCGAAACATCAAGACGAAGGAACGGAAAGAAGGTTTCGCGACGTCGGTGGCTTGACAGGTTCGGGCTCGCGGCATATTTAACTAGGTAGTTATTTAACCGAATGGTTCAAGCCGCGCCGAAGGAGGCCATCACAATGCAGCACCAGATCGTATCGCGAGATGAATGGATCGCCGCACGCAAGGCTCTGCTGGCCAAAGAAAAAGCCCTCACGCATCAGTTCGATCAATTGAACGCCGAACGGCTCAAACTCCCGTGGGTCCGGATCGAAAAGGAGTACACCTTCGATACCCCCGAGGGCCGCAAGACCCTCGCCGATCTTTTCGATGGACGAAGCCAATTGCTCGTCTACCACTTCATGTTCGCACCTGATTGGAAAGAAGGGTGCACCGGATGCTCGTTCTTTGCCGATCACGTCGACGGCCCGAATCTCCACATCGCGCATCACGACATCAGCTTCGTCGCGGTCTCGCGCGCTCCGCTGGCGGCTCTGGAAGCCTACAAGAAACGGATGGGATGGCGGTTCAACTGGGTCTCATCGGCGGGCAGCGACTTCAACTTCGATTTCCACGTCTCGTTTCGCAAGGAAGATCTCGCAAGCGGGCAGGTCTACTACAACTTCGAGATGACCAAATTCACGACCGAGGACCTCCATGGGATGAGCGCCTTTTACAAGGACGATAGCGGCTCTATCTTCCATACCTACTCATCGTATGGCCGTGGCGACGAGCGCGGACTCGGCGCGTACATGCTCCTCGATATCTCTCCCAAGGGCCGCAATGAGACCGGTCCTAACGGCAATCTGACCGACTGGGTGCACAGACACGATCAGTACCCGGAGGTAAAGCAGTCATGAACGGATGCTGCGAAGACTCGACGCGCCCCATCGTCACCACACCTGAGCCGGTGGCAGGATTCGTGCGGCACTTTCGTGAGCTCGCTGGCTGGATCGCGCCAGGTGCGGCGCTCGCGATAGTGCCCAAATGCCCCGCCTGCATCGCCGCGTACCTGGCGCTCGCCACTGGAGTGGGAGTCTCGATGACGACGGCGGCTCATATCCGAATCGCTCTGATCGCGATATGCGGGACGGCGCTGGGATTGGTCGCGGCGCGGCGGTTCGCTCGATTTACCGGATCGTCGCACATCCTTCTCAACCGCGGTAATTAATTACCAACCACTATGTCGACCGATCCACTCAGCCATACTTTCGCGGCGCTATCCGATCCGACGCGGCGCGCAATCCTCGCCCGCCTCGCGCTGGGCGAGACCTCTGTCACCGAACTCGCCCAGCCGTTCGAGATGAGCATGCCCGCCATCTCCAAGCATCTGAAGGTGCTCGAGCGCGCCGGCCTCATCGTGCGTGGCCGCGACGCACAGTGGCGGCCATGCCGCCTCAAGCCGCAGCCTCTTAAAGACGCAGCTCAGTGGCTCGAACACTATCGCCGTTTCTGGGAGCAGAGCTTCGATCGGCTCGAGGAATATCTGCGCCAGATGCAGGCGAAGGAGCGCAAAGATGCGCGCAAAAAGTGACGCGCTTTCCCCCTATTCGACCGCCACTGAACTCGCCGCCGCGCTTCGCGCTCGGCGCGTGTCGTCGGCCGAACTCGTAGATCGATCCATCGCGCGAATCGAGGCTCACGACGGAAACCTGAATGCCGTGGTGGTGCGCGATTTCGATCGCGCCCGCCAAGCCGCGCTGCAAGCCGACAAGGCGCTCGCTCGCGGTGAGCAGCGCCCATTGCTCGGTGTGCCCATGACGGTGAAGGAAGCCTTCAATGTCGCCGGCCTGCCGACCACTTGGGGCCTGCCCGGAATGGAGAACCTCGGCGTGAGCGATGACACGATCGCGATCGCAAGGTTGAAAGCCGCCGGTGCGGTCGTGCTCGGGAAGACCAACGTCCCCTTGATGCTTGCGGATTGGCAGAGCGCCAACCAGATTTACGGCGTCACCAACAATCCGTGGGACTTGAAGCGAACTCCCGGTGGTTCGTCGGGCGGCGGCGCAGCGGCGCTCGCGGCTGGATATGTGCCACTAGAGTTCGGCACCGACCTGGTCGGCTCGCTCAGAGTGCCGGCCCATTTCTGCGGCGTCTTCGCGCACAAGCCCAGCGGCGGACTGGTGCCGATGCGTGGGTTTGCTCCGCCGGGTATACCGATACTGTCCGTTGACGCCGAGGCTGATCTTGTCGCGATAGGGCCGATGGCGCGTAGCGCGAGCGACTTGGTACTCGCACTCGACGTGACTGCGGGGCCGGATGCCGAAAAGGCCGTGGGGCTCAAGCTCGCGATGCCGCCGGCGCGTCACACCAATTTGAAAGACTTCCGCGTGTTCGTCGTTGCTGAGCATCCGAGGGTGCCGACTTCAAAAGCGGTCCGCTCGGCGCTTCTGAAAATCGAAACCAACCTGGCCGAGGCGGGATGCAAAATCGGCCGCAAAAGCTCGCTATTGCCAGATCTCAACCACATCGCGAACACCTACGGACAACTGCTCAGCGCGTTCACGGGCGGGAACCTGCCAGACCCGGTGTTCCGCGAATTGCAGGCAAAGGCCGCCGCGCTCTCGCCCGACGACACGAGCCCGGATGCGATGAACACGCGCGCCAAGGTGATAAGTCATCACGACTGGGTCGCCACCGACCACCAGCGGCGCGTCATCGCGCAGCAGTGGCGCCAGTTCTTCGCCGAGTGGGATGTGGTGCTCTGCCCGGTCACGCCGACTCCAGCCTTTCCACACGATAATCGCGAACCAGGCGCTCGACGGATCTCGATTGACGGAGCAGAAGTCCACTACTGGCTGCAGAGCATGTGGGCCGGACCGGCGACGCTTACCGGACAGCCATCGACCACGATGCCAATCGGCTTCAGCGATGACGGACTGCCAATCGGAATGCAAATCGTTGGACCGTACCTTGAAGATCGCACTACGATCGGATTTGCGGAACTCGCTGAGCGCGAATTCGGCGGCTTCGTTGCGCCGCGCAACTTCGAGCACTAATTGAGGCAATCAACCAGCGCTCCGGCTCCGTCGCCGGCGCTCTGGAAACAAAGGAGCGGAATAATGGATGCCAGAAACGAAGCCGCACGAGCCGCCGCCTCCGATCGCCAACTGGTGATGACGCGGGTTTTCGACGCGCCGCGTTCGCTGGTCTTCAAGGCCTGGACCGAGCCCGAGCACATGTCGAAGTGGTTCGGCCCCAAGGGCTTCATTAGCACGGTGCTGCGATGCGATCTCCGTCCCGGCGGGAGCTACCGCCTTCACATGCTTGGTCCCGACGGCGATCACTGGCTGCAGGGCGTCTATCGCGAAATCGTCGCGCCGGAGAGGCTGGTCTCGACCTTTACCTGGGCGGATGCTGATGGTAGAGCGACGCGCCCGGAAACGGTTCTGACCATCACCCTCGAAGATCTCGGCGGCAAGACGAAGCTCACGCTTCACCAGACGCTATTCGAATCCGTCACCGCGCGCGACGAACACAACTACGGCTGGAACAGCTCGCTCGATAAGCTCGCGGAATACCTGGCGACGAATCGCTGAGTGCCGTGCGAAAGAGTAGGCGCTGCCAAAGGAGATCGCATGGCGGCCGAAGCGTCAGATCGAGCACTCGTCGTCACGCGTGTCTGCGATGCGCCGCGCTCGCTCGTGTTCGAAGCATGGACGACGCCCGAGCATCTCGCGCACTGGTGGGGGTCCGAGAGGCTACAGCCTACCGTTCTGTGAAGTGGACTTCCGGTCCGGCGGCGCTTACCGACTTTGCATGCGCTCGCCGGAGGGCCGCGACATCCAGGTGCGCGGGCTCTATCGCGAGATCGTCGCGCCCGAGCGAATCGCCTCGAGCGCACGTCGCGAGGAAGATCTCGCCGCCGACGCGGAACTGTTGATGACGATCACCTTCGATGACTCGGGCGGCAAGACTCGCGCCCCCATACATCAAGCGCCGTTCAAGAGCGTCGCCGAGCGCGATGATGCAGTAGGCGGTTGGACTGAGAGCCTCGAGCGCCTCGCCAATTCACGTGGGCGCGGCGTGACGAAGGGGCAGACTCGCAACGAAACGATCTTCTCAGCAGCCATCCTCAAGGAGAATCGAAGATGCAGTTGAATCCCTATCTCACCTTCAACGGACAATGCGAAGCCGCCTTCAAGTTCTACGAAAAGGCGCTCAACGGCAAAATCGAAATGATCATGGCGCACAAAGATTCGCCCGCGGCCGCGCAGACGCCACCGGCGATGCGCGAGAAAATCATGCACGCAGGGATGAAGATCGGCGGCATGGTTCTCATGGGATCGGACGCGCCGCCCAACGGTTTTGAAGGACTCAAAGGCTTCTCGGTGTCGCTCACGCTCGATACTCCATCCGAAGCGGAACGGATTTTCAAAATACTCTCGGAAAAGGGCTCGGTGCGGATGCCGCTCGAGAAGACCTTCTGGGCCGCCCGCTTCGGCATGCTGGTCGATCAGTGGGGCGTACCGTGGATGATCAACTGCGAGCAGGACTAAACGGCGGCTAGTCAGTCGGCGCGCCTGGTTCGATCAACTGGAGAAGTGCGTAGTGGGTATCGGAGGATTCTCGGAGTCCAGGCTTCGCCGCATGCACGACATCATGGCCGGGCACGTGGCACGCGGCCGCGTGCCCGGCCTTGTCACCCTCTTGAGCCGTCGCGGTGAAGTTCACGTCGATACGATCGGCATGAAAGCAGTTGGCGGAATCGATCCGATGCGTCGCGACACGATCTTCGGCATCAGCTCGATGACCAAGCCGATCACCGCCGTGGCGACGATGATCCTGATCGAGGATTGCAAGCTCAGGCTTGACGATCCGATCGACCACCTGATTCCCGAGCTCGCGAATCGCCGCGTGCTCAAGCGGATCGATGGTCAGCTAGACGACACAGCGCCGGCAAATCGCCCAATTACCGTGCGTGACCTTCTTACCTTTCGCATGGGCCTCGGAATGATTTGGGGAGCGCCCGACGCGTTCCCAATCCAGAAGGCGATCAACGAATTGCAGATCGTCGGTTTCGGTCCGCCCAATCAATCGACGGCAATTGATTCCGACCAATGGCTCAAGCGTCTTGGCACGATCCCGCTGATGCATCAGCCGGGCGAACGCTGGATGTACAACACGGGATCCTGCGTGCTCGGCATTCTGATCGCGCGCGCGTCAGCCCAGCCATTGGAGGAATTCTTCCGCGAGCGGATTTTCGAACCGCTCGGCATGAAAGACACCTCCTTCAGCGTTCCGGCTTCCAAGCTCGATCGGCTGGCGCCGGCCTACTGGGTGAACCCTCAAAGCGGCGCGCTCGACTTTCACGATGGCGTTCTAGATAGCTCCTGGAGCCATCCGCCGACCTTTCAGGATGCCAGCGCGGGCCTGGTGTCAACGGTCGACGACTACCTCGCACTCGGTGAGATGCTTCTGAATCGCGGCCGCCGCGGCAACGTGCGAACCCTGTCAACGGCCGTCAGTCGAGCTGATGACGACCGATCATTTAACGCCCGCAGAGAAAGCCTTAGCCGGTTTCATGCCGGGTCAATGGGACCATCTGGGCTGGGGCTTCGGAATGTCAGTCGTCACCGGGCGCGACAGCGTTTGCGCGGTCCCGGGACGATTTGGATGGGACGGCGGCTATGGAACATCATGGTCGTCCGATCCAGCCGAAGATATGGTCGCGATACTAATGACGCAGTGCGCGATCTTCCCGCTGTTCTCGCCTGTCTATCTCGATTTCTGGACCGCCGCGTACCAGGCGATCGACGACTGACGTGACACCATCGTGAATAGTCATGAGGGCTGGATCAGCCCCACTCGCAACAGATGGTCCGCAATATCATCGCAGTTTGCGACGAACCAAAGCTGGTCGCCGCGGTTAGCTTCGCGTACAAAATCGCGCAGCGACTTGCTCTCGCCGACGTAGCGCGAAATGTCGCCCACGATTGCCACGAGCATCTTGTAGTTCGCGAACTTCTGGACGATCTCACCCGCAACCCCAGAGCGGAGCTGGAAGAAATCCGCATCCAGCCGCTCGACGGGAATCGCGAGCACCTTGGCGCGCTCTTCCCACGCCCTCGACATCAAGTCGGTCGCGTCTCGGCCGGTGCGAATCGGCGCACCCTCGGAAGCGCATTGCAGAACGTGAACTCCGTGAAGGTCGTACGATGTTTCCGTCATTTGCCTACACCGTCGCCAGCCTGCGGTAATCAGCGGCGAGTCCAAAGAGGCTAGCGGGCAGTCGAAAACGACGCCATCGTCTTGCACAAATCGGCGCCGACAAAATTCTCCGAAGATCCAAGATGCATTCGGCGGTAGACTCATATAGATGTCCGTCATCGATCGTCTAATGCGCGGCATCGCGGAGTCGTCATGAATGCTCCAGAAATCGCCCGTCCCGGTCCCGAATGGTTCAATGTTCCCGCGCCGCTTCCGATTGCGAGCCTCAAGGGCCGTGTCGTGGTCCTGGATTTCTGGACCGAGGGCTGCATCAACTGCATTCAAATTATTCCGACGCTGAAACGAATCGAAGACCAGTTCCCGAACGAGGTCGTCGTTATCGGCGTGCACTCGCCGAAGTTCGCCAACGAGAAGAATGCGGCCAGCGTGAAGGATGCGATCCAGCGCTACAGCATCCGTCACCCGATCATTCACGATCCCGCGATGACGATCTGGCGCGCTTATGGCGTCCAGGCGTGGCCGACTCTGGTTGTCATCGGCAGCGACGGCGAACTGGTGGGCGCAATCCCGGGCGAGCCCGATGCCGACAAGTTGATCGCGGCGATCGCCAACCTGGTGGGGAAGTACAAGGACGCCGGCGCTTTGAAGCCGGCGCGGCTCGATCTTCAGATTCCATCAGCTCCCGAGGGAAGATTCCTTTTTCCGGGCAAGCTCAAACCGATGCCCGGAGCGCACAAGCGATGGGCGCTCGCCGACGGCGGACACCATCAGATCGTGCTGCTCGACGATTGCGGAAAGGAACTCGCGCGCTATGGGAGCGGCGCAGCCGGATTCAAGAACGGCCCGCAGCGGGCGGCATCGTTTAATCATCCGCAGGGGCTTATCGCCTCCGACGACGCAATTTTCGTGGCGGATACCGAGAACCACGCGGTGCGGCGAATCGATCTCGCAAGCGGCGAGGTCACGACCCTCGCCGGAATCGGCAAGCGTGGTCTGCCGCTGGGCAGCGCCGCACCAGGCAAAACCACAGCGCTCGCCTCGCCATGGGACCTCGAGAAGAAGGGCGACCAGCTCTTCATCGCCAACGCCGGCACGCATCAGATCGGCGTGTTCGAATTGAAAACGGGCGAAGTTGCGCGTCTGGCGGGCAGTGGTGCCGAGGGCCTTGACGATGGGCGCGCGGCGTCGGCCTCGATGGCGCAGCCGAGCGGGCTCGCCCTGAGCGCCGGCGCAGAAACTCTTTTTCTCGCCGACTGCGAGAGCTCTGCGATTCGCGCCATCACACTCGCACGCGATCCGCAACTGATGACGATAATCGGCGCGGGATTGTTCGACTTCGGCTGGGTAAACGGCGATTTTCGAAAGGCGCGGCTCCAGCATTCACTCGGCGTGACGGTCGAGGGTAATCGCCTGCTCGTCGCCGACACGTACAACAGCGCGATTCGCGAGATCGATCTGAGCAAGCACGAGGTCTCCGATTTCGACGGCGGTAGGTTTACGTGCGTCGATCCGCTCTGCATTCCGATGCGCGAGCCGGCGGGAATCTTTGCCGATTCCGCCGCGCGAATACTACTGGTCGATACAGGTAATCATCGAGTGGATGAGTATCTGCCCGCCACGAACACGTACCAGACATGGGCGCGCTGAGCGCCGTGCGAGGCGAGTCTCGATGAAGATCCTCGTGATGGGCGCGGGCGCGGTGGGTGCCTACTTCGGTGCCCGCCTGGCAGCGGCCGACGAGGACGTGACGTTCTGTGCGCGCGGCAAGTACCTCGAAGCCTTTCGCTCGTGCGGGATCGCGCTCAGAAGCATCCGCGGCGATCTGCGCCTCGAGACCATCCGGGCGACAAGTGACCCGCGCGAGTTTGCGCCGTACGACCTTATCTTGTTCTGCGTGAAGGCGTACGACACGTCCGAAGCGGCGCGCGCGATCGAAGGCTGCCTCGCGCCGAGCGGCGCGATTCTCACGCTTCAGAACGGAGTCGAAAACGAGGAGCGCCTCGCGGCGATTTTCAGTCGCGAAGTTGTGATGGGTGGCAATGCGCGCGTCGGCGTCGAGATGGTCGCGCCGGGTGAGTTAGTTCACTTAAGTTCCGGCCATATCGATTTCGGTGAACTCGACGGCAGCGAAACCGAGCGTGCGCGGCGAATCGCGGCAGCGTTTACGCGAGCAGGAATTCTCGGCGAACTGACGCCGAAGATTCGGACGCTTCGATGGGACAAGCTGGTGTGGAACGCCGCCTTCAACTCGGTCGCGACCTTGACCCGTAGGCGGGTCGGCGAGATCCTCGATGATCCGGAGAGCCGCCGGCTCGTAATCACGCTGATGCGCGAGATCATTGCAGTCGCACGCGCCGATGGCGCCGCCATCGGTTTCGAACGCATCGATTCGTACCTCGCGCATTCGGACAAGAATCTGCGCGCGATCAAAACCTCGACCCAGCAGGACCTCGAGCGCGGCAAGCGGCTCGAATACGAGGCTCTTTCAGGTGCGGTGGTGCGCGCGGCGCGGCGTCTCGGAGTCAGCGTTCCGGCGATGGAAACGACTTATGCGCTGATGCGCCTGCTAGACGGCGCGGGTGACAAATAGGGCTTTTAGCGTCTTTCGAACTGCTTGTTGCCGAAGAGGATTTCCCAGGATTTCTTGTCGTGGATCGGCTTCTGCGCCTGCGCGCGCATCCGCTCGACCACATCGGACATCACGGCAAAGCCGCGCTTGGTGGCGGGGCGCTCGCTCAGCTCTTCGAACCATTTTTTGAGGTGGGGAAAATCGTCGAGGTTCTGGCCCTGCATGGCGTGGGGCACGAGCCAGGGGTAAACGGCGATATCGGCGATCGAGAACTCGTCGGCGAGGTACTTCGCTTCCGACAGACGCTTGTCGATCACGTTGTAGATGCGCTTGGCTTCGTTGGTGTAGCGGTTGATCGCGTATTCGAGCTTCTCCGGAGCGTAGAGGCGGAAGTGATGCGCCTGGCCGAGCATCGGGCCGACACTCGCCATCTGGAACATCAGCCACTGGACCACGTTGTACTTGCCGCGCGTGTCCTTGGGCATCAGCTGGCCGGTCTTCTCGGCGAGGTACATGAGGATAGCGCCTGATTCGAAGATCGAGAGCGGCTTTCCATCGGGGCCTTCGCGGTCGGTAATCGCAGGCATGCGGTTGTTCGGACTGATCTTGAGGAACTCGGGCTTGAACTGATCGCCCGCGCCGATATTGACCGGAATGACCTTGTACTTCAGCCCGACCTCTTCGAGCATCCAGGTCACTTTGTAGCCGTTCGGCGTGGGCCAAAAATAAACGTCGATCATCCGACCTTCCTCCGAGAAATATCAGGCCCGTCGTGGGCGCCGTTTCGATCTGCAACTTGGATCAGGTTGGATTACGACGCAACCGTCGGAACGGGTCGGCTTGTGGGTTCAGTTGGGCATTGAATCGGCGTCGCCTTTACGCACGCCCATCAGGTAGGCCTCGATAAAATCGTCGATTGCTCCGTCGAGCACCGCGTCGGTGTTGCCGATTTCGACGCCCGTGCGATGGTCCTTGACCATGCGGTATGGCTGCAGCACGTAGGAGCGAATCTGGCTGCCCCACGCGATGTCCTTCTTTTCCTTGCTGAACTTCTCGAGCTCCTCACGCTTCTTCTGCTGCTCGAGCTCGAACAGCCGCGCGCGCAGAATCTTCATCGCCATCGCGCGGTTCTTATGCTGCGAGCGCTCGTTCTGGCAGCTCACCACGATCCCGGTCGGGATATGCGTGAAGCGGACCGCGGAATCGGTCTTGTTGACGTGCTGACCGCCGGCACCCGAGGCGCGAAACGTATCGACGCGGATATCCGCGGGGTTGATAACAACCTCGACTTTGTCATCGATCGCCGGGAAGACGAAAACCGAAGCGAACGAGGTATGCCTTCTAGCGTTGGAGTCATACGGCGAGATGCGGACGAGTCGATGAATGCCGGCCTCAGCGCGGAGGTAGCCGTAGGCGAAGTCACCCTCGACAGTGAAAGTCGCGCCCTTGATTCCCGCGCCTTCGCCCGGCTGCATGTCGGCGAGCTCGGTCTTGAAGCCGCGCCGCTCGCACCATCGCATATACATCCGCAGCAGCATTTCGGCCCAGTCCTGCGCTTCCATCCCGCCGGCGCCGGCATGAACCGAGACGATAGCACCGAGGCGATCGTACTCGCCGGAAAGCATCACGCGCAGCTCGGCTTTCTCGAGCTCGCCGCGCGCTACCTCGAGCGCGGTCGCGGTCTCGTGCGCGGCCTCGCTGTCCTCGGCACCCTCCTCTTCCGCCATATCGAGGAAGACACGCGCCTCGTCCAGCTTCTCGCGCAGCAGCTTCCACGCCGCGATCTGCGCGCGGAGTTGCTCCTGCTCTTTGAGGGCGGCCTGCGCGGTCTCCTGGTTGTCCCAGAAGTCCTGCTTTGCCGATTGGTCGACGAGCTTTTGGTGGCGGTCGGTTAGTTGGGGGACGTCAAAGACGCCTCCCGAGCTTGTCAGCGCGGTCGACGTACTCTTGGAGCTGAAATCGCATGTCGGAAAGCATCTGGCGCTTCACCTCTGCCGGGAGAGACCGGCCGAATCAATCAGGTATTATGACAGAGAATAAGGTCCGAATTAATGCCGCCTTGCGTCAGCGGCGGCCGTTGCCGGAGATCGCGGCTCGCGGCATCACCGGCGGCTCGTCGGCAACCGGCTCGGGACGCGGCCTGAGCCAACCCATCGCAAGGCCGGCGATCGTCAACACGAGGCAAATCTGCGAGAAGAGGTCGCCGACGACTGTGTAGACAGTGCGCACCGGGCGCCATCCGACGTTCTCGATCTCGGTACCGCGCTTGAATAGCGGCGTCGGAAATGTGATCGCGCCGGTCGGCGAAATGATCGCGCTGATACCGGTGTTGGCGGCGCGAATCATCGGCACTTTCGTTTCTGCCGAGCGCATCGCCGCCATCGCGAGCGCCTGATATGGCGCCGAACTCTCGCCGTACCACGCGTCATTGGTGATATTCACGAGCACGTCGGCCCCGTCCTTGACTTCGCGCCGCGTGAGATCTGGGAAAATGCTTTCGTAGCAGATGAGCACGCCGAGCTTCGCGCCGTCGACCTCGAAGATCGTCTGATGCGTGCCGGGAATCATGTCGCCAAAGCCTTGCACTACTCGGTTGACGATGTATCCGAACACTTCGCGCCCCGGCACGTACTCGCCGAACGGCACCAGGATCATCTTGTCGTACCAGCCCTCGATTTGGCCGCTGCCGGAAACGAGGTACGCGCGATTATAGAAGCCGCCATTGGGATTGTTGGTCGCGAGCGCGGGAGCGCCGAACAGGATTGGCTTGCCGGTGTTGCGCGCGAGTTGGAGCAGCGTATCGCGATACTCCCTGTCTATCGCGTCTTCGGGCGGATAGCTGTGGTCGGGCTGAAAGAGGAACGCCGCCGCCGCCTCGGGCCAAACCACGAGGTCAGCGCCGCGCTCAACGGCCTTGGCGGTTTCAGTCTCGTAGACCTTGAAGCTCTGCGGCAGGAAATTCGGATCCCACTTGAGCGATTGCGGGATATTGCCCTGCACCATCGCGACCTTGAAGCTGCCGTCGGTCGGCATGTTGCGCACGTTTGCGATTCGCCACGCGCCGAAGCCGAACAACAGCAGCATGATGGCAGTGAGCGCGGTGAGGCTCGCAGTCTGCACCCGATAGCTCGCGCGGCGAAACGCGACCTGGTAGACGACCGCGTTGAAAAACATGATCAGCGCCGAGATGCCGTAGACGCCGGTGATTTCGGCGAACTGGATAAGCTCGATGTTCTTGTACGCCGCGTAGCCGAGCAGATTCCAGGGGAACCCGATCGGGAAATGCGTGCGGATAAGTTCCAGCGCGGCCCACGCGATCGGCAGCGTCACCACCGGCGAAATTCGAAGGCGCCGCGCGACAAACTCGCCCGCCGAAAGCGCTATCGCCGTGTATGCCGCCATGATTCCTGCCAGCAGGAACATAGGAATGATCGCGAGCGACATCGGTACGTCGGCGAAGTTGTGGAGTGGAATCGGAATCCAGTAGAGCGAGCCCAAGAACGCGACCAGACCCTGCAGCCACGCCCATCCGAGAAGCCGCCAGAGCGGCTCGCCGTCCGTCGCGTAGAAGAATGGCACGAAGGCGACCCACGCCAGCAGGTTGAAATCGAACTTTGGAAACGCGAGCGCGAGCGCGAGCCCGCTCGCAATCACCAGCGCAGTACGCGAAAGACGGGGCGACATGGTTCAGGCGCCGCTTCCGAGGAGTGCGTCGAGCGGGATCACACCGGCGCACGGCGGATGGCGGTCGAAGGGCTCGAAGATCGCGTCGGCGTCGTGCCAGCTTGCGACCAGTGCCGAGAAGTAGCGCGCCTCGAGCGGCAGATCGCTCGCCACGCGCCACTCGCGCTCGTGGGTCCAGTCAAGGGGTGGTGTCCGCTCCATCTCAATCGTCACGACGCGCCATCGCTCCTCGGGGGGGGCCGCAATTTTTCCCGCTTCGCACCAGGGCGAATAAATGACCGGACGCGCGCCCATACGGAAAGCATACCGTTTGTCGATCGCGATCCCGAATGGTTCATATCGCTGCCGATTGCGCCGTGAGAGCAAGCCACCCAGCTCCGGAAAGGACGCGTTGAAGAGGCCGCCAGCCGGCCAAGCCGCGAATCATGCGACGCGCGCCACCAACGATACCTTGCTCCAGAATCGCGAGCCGGTTGTCGAGCGCAGCGGCGGTTTTCGCTGGGCGGGTGAAATGCGTGAGAATTGCCGCGAATGGAAGCGAAATTTCGCGCCGCTTCATCTTGAACGCGCCGCGACAAGGCGTTTAGCACGTGCCGCCGGCTCCTCTTCGTCGAGGCGCGCTTCGAGGCGCCGCTGACGCGCGAACATGCGGCGCGCATCGGCCGGCGAGCGCTCGTGATCATAACCCAGTAGATGCAGGCAACCGTGCGCGAGCAGCGTCCGCAGGCGCAGCGCTGGCGCGACACCCAGCTCGCACGCCTGACGCAGCGCCGTGTCGATCGAAATCACGACGTCACCCAGCGGCCGGTGCTTCTCATTCACGATCTTGAGCGGATCGGGCGGGCGGCGGCCCGCCGTTTCGATTTGCGA
Source organism: Candidatus Binataceae bacterium (assembly GCA_030038355.1). Lineage (GTDB taxonomy): Bacteria > Desulfobacterota > Binatia > Binatales > Binataceae > JASHPB01. The sequence goes on along the minus strand of JASHPB010000097.1, from coordinate 1,399 downwards.
GAACGACAGCACGTCGGTCGGCGAATCCTTGCCGCGGTATTTTCGGTTGAGCGCGCGAATCGCACGGTCCGAGGTGAGGGTCAGCGAGAGTTCGCAGTCAGGAAGCTTTGCCACCGCGAGTATCCGCTCGGCGTCAGCAATCAGCTTCGAAGCGTGGGCTCGTCCGCGCGGCGTACCGCATCGGAACTCCACGGGCACGGCACTCAACTCTGATGGTTGCCGTCTCGGGCGGACGGCTGTGAGGGTCCCTCGGTGTTGAACGATTCGTAGGCGGCGATAATCGACTGGACCAGGCGGTGGCGCACAACGTCGCGATCCGTGAAGTAGATGAACTCGATTCCCTTGGTGCCGCCGAGCACGATGCGCGCCTCCTTGAGGCCGGAGAGCTTGCCGCTCGGCAGATCGATCTGCGTGATATCGCCGGTGATAACGGCCTTCGAGTTGTAGCCGAGGCGCGTGAGAAACATCTTCATCTGTTCAGAGGTCGTGTTCTGAGCCTCGTCGAGGATGATGAACGAATCATTGAGGGTACGGCCGCGCATGAAGGCGAGCGGTGCGACTTCGATCGTGCCGCGCTCGAGCATTCTCCGCGCGCGGTCGAAATCCACCATGTCGTGCAGCGCGTCGTAGAGCGGCCGCAGATATGGATTGACCTTCTCCGCGAGATCGCCTGGAAGGAAGCCGAGTTTTTCTCCCGCTTCCACCGCGGGCCGGCACAGCACCATCCGCGTGACCTGGTTCTTCATCAACGCCGCCAGCGCCATCGCCATGGCGAGGTAGGTCTTGCCGGTGCCCGCTGGGCCGATTCCGAACACGATATCGTGATTTCGGATCGCGTCGATATAGAGCTTCTGGTTGATGCTCTTGGGCGAAATGACCCGTTTGTGTGCAGAGACGTAAATCGTGTCGAGGAAGATATCCTGGAGTTCAGCGTTGCGGTCGCCGCGGAGGATTCGGACGGCGTATTCGACGTCGCTCGGATAGACGGGGTAGCCGCGTTTCAGTAGTTCGTAGAGCTCGCCGAAGACCTTGCCTGCGAGAGTTTGCTCAGCATGCGGGCCGGCGATTTTGAGCGCAGTTCCGCTGACACCGATTCTTACGCCCAGCGCCTGCTCCACAGTGCGAACGTGTGCGTCATGCTGTCCGAGGAGGTCGGTGAAGAGCCGCGGGTCGTCGAAGTGAAGTTCGAGCGAATCGTCGGTGACTAATTGAGAAATCGCCTGGCCCTCTGGAATCCTGGATCTTCAGCGCTTTGGCGGGACATTAGCATCGCGCGCCGAGCCGGACCTATGGTAATCGAAATCGAGGTCGAGTTGAAGGCCGTGTCGCCAGGCGAGCCGGGACGGGCGGGACAAGTCGTGCCCAGTGAGCGGATTCAATCGTGCTCGCGAACTCCGAC
>JASHPB010000096.1 GCA_030038355.1 Candidatus Binataceae bacterium | reverse complement strand
TGCTGAAGTCGCGATGGCCCAAAATCGGTGCCGGCATCAATACTGTCCCTCACGCTGGCGATTCACGGGGTTGCGGAAAGCAAAAGAATGCATTGCATTTGAGTTGCAGGTAGGTTCAGTTCAAAATTGCCGCTGATTCCAATAGCCTGAACATCGGCGCGAGAGTGGCGGAATGGCAGACGCGCTGGACTTAGGATCCAGTGCCGCAAGGCGTGGGGGTTCAAGTCCCCCCTCTCGCAGAACGACTTCTAGCGATTCGCCTGCTTCCCGGCGGTTTTGGTGTCCACTTTTTGCCCACGATTCCCGCGCCCAGTGTCCAGCAGATTTTTGACCACGCTGTCCATGGCCGTCGTCTTCGTGGCGCGGAACCAGTGCGCATATACCGTGAGCGTGATTGCCGGGGGAACTATGCCCGAGGATCGATTGCACTTCAGTCACGGGACTGCCGGCCGCGATAAAGCGCGGATGCAAAACTGTGCCGCAGGCTGTGCATGTTGACCCGCCGTAGGCCTGCCCTTCCGAGAGCGCGGGCCACATGCCGCGCCGAAGCGCTACGGAGCGCCGCAGAGGCTTCCCTTCGGCGGCTTGGGAATACGAGGTCGAGTTCGCCCTGTGGGCATTGCAGCTTCCACGTCTTGAGCAGCGTAGTCAGCTCGGCCGGAATCGATATCATCCGATGACCAGATTTTGTCTTCGGCGGATAGAAGCGAGGCCGGATATCTTCGCCGTGGACGTGCGTCCACGAAAGCGAGCGCCGGACGAAAATCGATAGGACCGAGCAATCTTGTTGAAACGTGGCACATCGGCACTTCCCGAGAACAGGCCACCGTTCACATACGGAAACGTATCGGCCCATCGAGGGATATTCGCTAATTCCCGATCCGCGACCTTGGTATTCATGGCGCGAAAGAGCGTACCCATCACTTGATGGGTGTTCGACGAGTCTTTGGCATTCATCTGGTCGACGGTGCTGGTAAAGAGACCGTCGTTAAAGATGCCGGTGTCTTCGGCAAAGAAGCAAAAGATCAGCCTCGCCATGAAATGATTCATGTCGTGACGCCGGTCGGCCGTATCCCATTCAGGGTTGTCTTTCAGAAGCGCAACATAGAGGCGATTCAGGCGGCTGGTAGCCCTGACGTCGAAGGCGTTTTCGGCGATTTGCTTAACGGTGCTTATGCCAGCAAGCGGCAGAAAGAATCCGAAATGGTCGGGGAAATCCTTGTAGTTACAGGCAACGGTCGGGCCGCTCCCCAAATCTCAGCCTCGAAGTCCATGCCGTCAGTAGCCAGGATAAATTTCGCTTTGGCCTTAGAGGTTGCCGGGCTCTGCCTCAGCTCGGTTAAGGTCTTCGAGACGTGTTCTTTCTCGCACGTGGCGATGTGAATGTTATTGGTCTGAAGAACTCCGCCGAGATCCGACTTGTTCGAGGCACCAGCGCGCAGCCTCTTGATAGTCGTTTCCTTGTTGCCGAAAGCCTCGAGAAAAGCATAGGGGAAGTTCTCGGGATCAAAGGGCTGATCCGCCAGTTGCGAAATGGCTTCTTCTATTTCAACGGCGTTCAACTGTTTGCCCCTTTCAACGCAAGCGCCTGGTGATTCGCCTCTGCCTAATTCTCATTGATACTTACGAAACGGCATGCGGCCCCAAATAGCAAGGCCGATCTCTCGCAGATGATATTCCCTGCTCGGTTCGGTTGCGAGTCCGGACCAAATACCGGACATTCTCTGACTAATCTTGGTCTTGTATTTGGCAAAAAGACTAGGTATTATTTTACGAAATCATGAGAAAACTCCGGACATAAAAGCGGACATCAAGGCGGACAAAAGAGCGGACAAGAAAGGCCTTGGCTCGGACCGCGACGAATCCATCAGCCTGATGGAGCCGATGTTGATTTCCGAAGGCTCCCGCTTCCGCGAGGGCCTGACGGACTTGGCCGTCGAGATCGCGGCGCGGTCGGTCGGTTTTCGACGCAGCCTGCCGAGCGGACTTACTTCGGCACTGGCCGACCTGGTCCGTTCGATGAATTGCTATTACAGCAACCTGATAGAGGGCCACGATACGCATCCGATCGATATCGAGCGCGCGCTAAAGAACGATTACAGCAAGGATCTCCAAAAACGAAATCTCCAACTCGAGGCCAGGGCGCACATCGAGGTGCAACGCTGGATCGATGAGGGAGACCTTCGCGGCCGCGCTTCGACGGTAGCGGGCATATGCGAAGTTCATCGTCGCTTCTGCGAGAAGCTGCCCGACGAATTGCTCTGGGTCGCAAACCCCGAGACCGGCGAGAAAATCGAAGTGGTTCCTGGGGACCTGAGAAAGCGGGATGTCCGAGTCGGCCGCCACATCCCTGTTAGTCCCGGAGCTGTGCCGCGTTTTTTGGAGCGATTTGAAAGCGTGTATGGAAACCTCGGTAAAGCCGACGCCATCCTCGCGACGGCGGCCGCGCATCATCGTTTGGCGTGGATTCACCCTTTCATCGACGGCAACGGAAGAGTTGCGCGTCTCATGTCGCATGCAATGTTGCTGGAGACGGTCGACACCGGCGCGATTTGGTCGGTGGCGCGCGGTCTGGCGCGCAATGTCAGTGAATACAAGCAAAGACTTGCCAACTGCGATCTCACGCGACGAAACGACCTTGATGGCCGGGCACATCTGAGCGAGGAAGCGCTCGCTGATTTCACGCGCTTCTTTTTGAACACCTGTCTGGACCAAGTGAGATTCATGGAACAGTTGGTAGATCCTGAACGCCTCCGAACGCGTATCCTGATGTGGGCCGAGGAAGAAATCCGCGTCGGCACCTTGCCGGCCAAGGCCGGGACCGTGCTCGAAGCGGTGCTGTACAGGGGAGAGCTCGAGCGTGGCGAGGTTGGACACGTTTTGGACTCCACCGATCGTCACGCCCGCCGCATTGTAGCCGCGCTGACAGCTAAAAATGTTCTCGTCTCCGAAGGCTCGCGCGCGCCATTGCGCCTGGCCTTTCCTGCTTCATTGGCCGCACGCTGGATGCCGGGGTTGTTTCCGGAAAAGGCGGAAGGCTAACATTCGCGGCAACGCGTCGAGAGAGAAGCAAGATGCCCCGGTCGGCTCATCGAACAATCTGCGCGAGCTGCGGACAGGAGAAAGCGGTGTCGGAGTCCGCGGTGAAAAGCTCTGAAGGCGCTCCCCGGACACATTTGCACGCTGTGTGCGAAAATAAGAGCTGTCCAGCGAGCGGCGACGTCACGCACAAGGATGTCGTGTGTAGCGGGTCGCCAGTCTGTGGCGTACACGACAACGCCGAGTGGCATGATCCGTATGCCGAGTGTCCCGGCGGTCACGGGTGCGGATGCTCTTAGCATCAACTGACCGGCGCTGTTGGCGCTTGTCAGAGTACAACGTCGGACCGGGCCTCGGCCTGACCCGCGGTTCCGACCACGTGTAGTTCAACCTCGAGTTGGAGAAGTTCGTCGGCGCGCTGTTCGGGGCCCTCATCCGACACCGGCTGGTTCTTCTAACCGGCCTCGCGATGGCAAACCGTGCGACGGTGCAGATCAAGACGCAGGCCCCCGTGCCGCGCCAAGTTTCCAAATTGCGATTGCGCGTGACCAACGCGACCTAGCGGTCGAGACAAGATTGCACAATCAATTTATCGGCAATCGCAGCCTTCAGACCTCGCCGCGGGATCGCTGCGCGCAGACGGCCAAAACGTTCCCAATATCCATTCAGTAATTTCGAGCCTTGGAATCCGCTGACGAGCGGCGCTATCTGAGCGATGGCCACGCGATCGCTCAAGAGTTCCGTTACGACCACAGGTGGCAAGACGCCCTGACGCGAAACGAAAGTGGGCTCAACTAAAACCGCGTCTGACCCCGCTCTCCGTCGAGAAAGGCGATGATGGAACCGGTGTCCAGCGCGATCATCTCCGGTCCCTGCGCAGCTTGTTCAGATCGATCGAAAACCGGACTTTGCCTTTGAGGTTGAGCAGTCGATCATAAGCTTCACTCGCCGCCAGCAGCTAAAGGCCTTTTCATACTGTATCGCCTCATTCCAGCGCGGGAAGCCTTCCGCGCCCTTGCCAGCAGAGCGCTGCTAACGTGTACGGTGGTTTTCTACTCAGCGCTCTTCATACCATATACCGTGCCGGCCTTCGGTGCCGTAATCCATTACGGCATGCCCGCTTCGAGCAGCCAGCTTGCGATACGGAGGCCCACAACGAGCACCGGGATATTGGTGTTGGCGCGTGGAATCACAGACATCACCGAGGCGTCGGCGACGTAGCAGTTGTCGAGGCCATGAACCCGACCGCGCGCGTCGACGACAGCTGCGGTCGCAGCCGGACCCATCGCACACGTTCCGACCGGATGGTAGTAGTGCATGACATTGGCGCGCACGAACTCGGCGATTTGACGGCGCGACCCCACCCCATTCCCCGGTTCCTTCTCGTCACCCAGCAACGCGGCAAGTCGCGGTTCGGATGCCAATTCACGCGCCAGTTGAACCCCGTCGATCAAGCGGCGCGCGTCTTCGCCGTCGGGGTCACCGAGGTAGTTGTGATCGAGAACCGGAGCAGCGGAGGGATCGGCGGTTCTGAGCTTGAGCGAGCCGCGCGAGCGCGGCGTCATGCAGGCAATCGGAAGCAGCCAGTTCCACGTTGCCGGATCACCCGCTGCGGGACCGCCGACCGGATAGATATGCAGATCGAATCCGCCGTCGCATCGCGAGGATCGTGCCTTCGCAATCGTCTGCTCGTCGGGCAGCCAGTGACGCCGCCCAAACTGAGTCATCGCCGATTCGAGCGCGCGCGTTCCGGTGAAAGCGAGATAGACTACCGGATGGTCGTGCAGGTTCATTCCCACTCCCGGCAGATCGAGGCGCGGCTCGATTCCGAGCGCCCGCACGTCCGTGGGATTGCCGACTCCCGAGCGTATCAGGATCGCCGGTGAGCCGTATGTTCCCGCCGCAATCACCACGTCTCCCACCTGGATATTCGCTTCGCCGCCATTTCGGATGACCTTGACGGCCTCGACGCGCCCACCGCGAATCACGAGTCGGTCCGTCAACACTCCGCCAGCGATAGTCAGGTTGGAACGATTGCGAACAGGATCGAGATATGCGAACGCGGCGTTCAGTCGCACGCCGTTCGCAATATTGGCGGGCGACGGCGCCATCCCAAGATTCTCATCGAAATTGTTGAGATCGGCGACGATTGGAATCCCGGCGTGCGGCGCAGCCTCCAGCCATGCGAGCTGATATGGGGTAACTTCGTCACGAGGCGGAATCCGCACGCGCAATCGCTCGCTGCCCGCGCGGAAGAAAGGCAGGAGTTCGTCAGTCGACCATCCGGGGTTTCCGCTAGCGGCCCAGTTGTCGTAGTCGAGGCGGCTTCCCCAGATCGCGGCGCAGCCGTTATGCGCTGAGCATCCGCCAATCACTCGCGCGCGATCGAACTTGATGACGCGGCCGACATACTGCCCGCCGCTGTTGAATCCCCAATCGTGCGAGGTCGGTATCGCGCGCGCATCGAGCAGGTCCGCCGGCCAGCGCGCGCCGTCCAACGCGCCGTAGTCGGCCCCGGCTTCGAGCAGTAGCACGGATTGGTCAGACTTCGCGCCGAGCTCTCCGGCTACGGCCGCGCCCGCAGTGCCGCCGCCGATTACGACCGTGTCCGCGAATGCGGGCAGCGCGTCACTCATGCGTTCGCGCTCCAGCTGACAGCCGCTCGGGCGCCCTCACGAGCGAGCTTCGAGGACGCGATTGAATGGCGTCGAGATCACGGTCCGCACGCGAGTAAATCCGCCCTTCTTGATCACGTCGATCAAGCGAGTCTCGCCGGCCTGCGTGCCGAGCGCCAGCCCCACTTCCTGGCTGAGTGAAGCGGGCACGCAAATCATCGTCGAGGCGGAGTAGAACATGCGGCCAATTGGATTCAGGTTGTCCGCGATGTTGTCACCCCCGAACGGCTCGACGACCATCCAGGTGCCGTCGGGCTTAAGGCTCTTCAGCACGTGCGCGGCAGCGCCGACGGGATCGCCCATGTCATGCAGGGAGTCGAAGAACGCGACCAGGTCGTACATACCCGGAAAATCCTTCGCCGGCGAGCGCTCGAACCGGATGTTCTTGAGGCCGGCCTGCTCAGCCTGTTCGCGAGCATGATCGATCGACGGCTGATGGTAGTCGAAGCCCGCGAAGGTCGACTTTGGATACGCCTTCGCCATGAGCAGCGTCGATGCGCCCCGGCCACATCCGACGTCCGCGACCGACGCGCCGCGCTCGAGTTTCTCGACTACGCCCGGCAGAGCAGGCAGCCATGAGGAAATCAAATTGGCAGCGTAGCCGGGACGGAAGAATCGCTCCGTGCCGTGGAACAGGCAGGCGTCGTGCTCATGCCATCCCACGCCTTTTCCAGTCTTGAAGGCCTCGCTTACCTTCGGCTCGTCGCGCATCATCGCAGCAGCAATTTCGAACATACCCGGAAAAAACGTCGGGCTGTTCGGATCGGCGAAAAGCGCCGCTTGCTCGGGCGTCATTGAGTAGCGATCGCTCTTCGCATCGTATTCGATGTATTCGGCCGCGGCTTGAGCCGCGCACCATTCGCGGACGTAGCGCTCTGCGGTGCCGGTCTTCCTGGCGAGTTCATCGGCGCTGAGCGGGCCCGATTCGACCAACGTCGAGTAGAGATTCAACTTGTCGCCGACCAAAACGAGCGCGCCGCTCATCGCGGCGCCCACCTCACCGAGCATCCTGCCGACAAGGGATTGCAGTTTGTTCGCATCGATAGCCATGACGATTCTCCTCGTCGCGCCCCTTCGCGACCGGTGCGCCGTCATAGCTAGTTCGCGGCCCGCCGTGCGTCAAACTGATTGGGCAGGCCGAAAATTGACCGACAAAAACCCTCGGGGCAATGATGGAACGGATGGCATCGAGGAGTTCCCGGAAGGACATTAGTTCGACACCCGAAGAGCGTAAAAAGATTCGGATTCCGGAAGCTACTTCGATTCATCTGTTCTTGGGGCAATGGCTGGCCGGTTCCCTGATCGACGATGCAGGGTATCTTCGCGGTCGCTCGTTCTGTGAACTTCTCATGCCTGCTCCCCGAGCCTGTCCTTGTCGCGCTTAGGAGCTGGCGGCTCAGCACCTTGATGGACAAGTTTGAAGTCTCTCGCGCTTTGCCCGCACTGTTATCGAGCTGAAACCAGATTAGCCTCGGCTATGCAATGGATACGTATGATCGACATGTACACCTGGTCTTGGAGACCGCTGCTGTTCGATCTATCGGATTCACAAAAAATTGTGCGTCGCCGCTCATATTCAGGATGGCTGCCGAGAAGAAAGCTCCCTTTGAGGGTGACAAATCCTTTAGCGACGGCGTAATTCAGCTTTCAATCATGCAAGACCTGAGCAAGATAGCTGACGAGATTGACGAGGTTGCGGCGATAGCTAGCCAAGATCGAAATCGTCAAATTCACTACGAAAAGCCATTTACAGGCGAAAATCGCGCGATCGAAATCTTTTCCGACGCGGCGGACTAAAAAGAGTGCTGGACGATCGTTTGAGCCCACTCGACGTGAAGCGGGGGAGAGAAGATGAAGAGCATCTTCGTCAAGCAATCGAAGAAAAGTCTGGATCCAGCTTCGCGAATGTATACGACTGAACGTTTCGTTTGAGTTCGAACACACGGTTACGGCCGTCAAAGAAATTCGCGCGCTTGAGCTCAAGGACGTCGAGTCGCCGTTTCCCCCCAACCGACAATCGGGAGAGCAGATAGATTTTTCTTTCGAACGTCGCGCGCCGCCGCTGATCTCGGAGTTGCTGCCGATACGACGGCAAGCCTTAGAGCCAGAGAAACCGAAGCTGCAAATCGGAGAGTCGAATCCCTGCCCTCTCCAACCGCCGACTCAAAGCTATCTCATCGCTAACTTCAATTTGCCACCCGACGAGGCCGAGATTGTGGAGGTGGACGTGCAACGCCACTTCGGCTTCGCGCGTCTGCGAGCGCGACCTTCGATGGCGAGAAACTTACCGCCGATGAGGTTAAAAGGGTGAAGCAGGTGCCATCGGTCGAATACATATCTGCTTCAAGCGGGTTCTCTCCCGTGTCAGAGCTACGCGTTCTTCGGTTGCGACTGGCCGCCGTCGATCGTGAGCACCGCGCCTGTGGTGAAGCTCGCCGCGGGGCTCGCGAAGTAAAGCGCCGCACCGACGATCTCATCGGGCTCGCCTGCACGGCCGAGTGCGTACGATCGCTTCGCGCGATTCGTGAACTCTTCGGTCCGCGACCATCCCTTGCTGATATCGGTATGGAATGGACCCGCCATGATGCAGTTGACGCGAACCTTCGGCCCGTACTCCTGCGCGCATGCGACGGTCAGCGCGTTGAGCCCGGCCTTCGCTGCCGAATAGGGCGCCGTGGTGTACGACGGCCGAATCGACGAGATCGACGACACATTGATAATCGCACCGCCCTCTTCCTGCTTCATCCGCGCGCCGAACAGCGCCGATAATCGAAAGGGTCCCTTCAAGTTAACGCCGATTACCTTGTCGAAGAGGTCCTCGGTGTGCTCGACCATCGAGGGGTAGAGCGGCGAAAGCCCGGCATTGTTGATCAGCACATCGGCACGGCCCCACTTGGAATAAACCTCCTCGTAGAGCCGATCGCAGTCAGCCCACTTGCCGACGTGTATCGCGTGCGCGGAGCCGTCGCTGCCAAGCGCGCGGATTTCCTTGACTGCCGCCTCGCATGATTCAATCTTGCGGCTCGCGATCGCGAGATTGGCGCCATGCGCCGCGAACCCGAGCGCCATCGAATGCCCAAGTCCGCGGCTACCGCCGGTGATAACGACAACCTTGCCACTGAAATCGTACTTGACCCCGGGGCTACTCATGACTGTGCGTGCACCTCGCGCTCGATCACGTCGGCGTATTTCTTGAGCGCCGCCTCGCGGAGCTTCGGAATGTGTTGCGACGGGAAGAGATCGGTCGTGCCCTTGTATTCGCGCAGGATCTGGCGCGCGAGTGTCACCTTGTGAACCTCGGTTGGGCCGTCGGCGAGACCCATGTGGAAGCTCTGGATCACCTGCTCGACGAACGGCATCTCGCCGGTCGCGCCGAGCGAGCCGTGCAGATGAAGCGCGCGGGCGGCGATGTCGTGGAAGACCTTCGGCATCAGCGCCTTCACGGCGGCGATATCCTTGCGAACTTTTAGATAGTCCTTGTAGCGATCGATCCTCCAGGCTGTGCGCAGCACGAGCAGTCGGAATTGTTCGATCTCCATCCACGAGTCGGCAATCTTCTCCTGCACCATCTGCTTCTTCGCGAGCAGCTCACCCTGCGTCGTGCGCGAAAGCACGCGCTCGCACATCATGTCGAACGCGCGCCGCACCTGGCCGATCGTGCGCATCGCGTGATGAATGCGACCGCCGCCGAGACGTGTCTGCGCGACGACGAAGGCGCCGCCACGAGGCCCGAGCATGTGATCCTTCGGCACCATCGCGTTGTCGTAGTGGATGTAGGCGTGGCTGCCTTCGCGCTCGTGCGTGCCGACTCCGAGGTTGCGCAGGATATTCACGCCGGGCGTGTCGGTCGGCACGATAAACATCGACATCCGCTTGTAGGGATCCGCATCGGGGTCGGTCACCGCCATCACGATAAGAAACGACGACAAATGAGCGTTCGACGAGAACCATTTGTGGCCGTTGATCAGCCAGTTGTCGCCCTTGAGCTCGGCCTTGGTGGTGAAGACCTTGGGATCGGCGCCTCCCTGCGGCTCGGTCATCGAGAATGCCGACACTATCTCATTATCGAGCAGCGGTTGCAGGAATCTCTTCTTCTGCTCTGGAGTGCCGTAGTGCGCGAGGATTTCAGCGTTGCCGGAATCGGGCGCCTGGCATCCGAAGACGATCGGCGCAAAGCGCGAGCCACCGAGAATCTCGTTCAGCAGCGCGAGCTTGACCTGACCGTAACCCTGGCCGCCCAGCTCCGGGCCAAGGTGGCACGCCCACAGCTTGCGCTTCTTCACCTCGGCCTGGAGTGGGCGCACCAGCTTGTTGCGCACCGGATCGCGGACGTCATACGGATGACCCAGCACGTAATCTAGCGGCTCGACTTCGTCACGCACGAATTTTTCGGCCCAATCGAGTTCCTTCTGGTACTCGGGGTCAGTTTCAAAATCCCAGCTCACGTTGCTACCTCCTTGGATTCGAGCTGATGGCGCGCGTCGATCACCTACGCCTCAACCAGGTTCAGTCTCATTCCGCAGATATTGATCGTTCCGTTCGCGCCCAGTTTGCCACGCTTCTCTGCAGCTTTCAGAGCCCGCGGGCGGTCAACCGCAACGAGGTCGAGCCCGCCGAGGCCTTCGCCGCGACCGTCGTTATCTTTGACGAATCGAATCGTCGCGTTCTCGAGTTTGATACTTGGGTTGCCGGCTTTGTCGGGCTTCACCGGAATTTGCACGATGTTGCCCCAGCGCTCGGCGAGGTCTTTCGGATCTGGCGTCTGAATCTCCACCGCCGCGATCGCACGGACCACGTTGGTGCGAATCGCCTTGTGAAAATCCTTGCCGGCCGGCTCCCACGGACCGTTTATGTCCTCGCCGCCATGCTGATAGTCGATTTCGAGAAAGCTGCCACCGGTGTCACGCGGATGAAGCTGCATGATCTTGTACTCACGACCATCGCTCTCGAGCACCTTGCGGATCCTGAGCTCCTCGACGCGCTTCTTGCGCGGCGCTTCATCGTCACACTGCGTAATGACCATGTAGCCGCCGTCGCCTTTGCGCCGATCGAGATAGCGGCCGCCGGCAGTGTTCTGCTGGATCGGAGAGACCACTTCGATGAACTGGTTGCCGACCGGAAAGAGCGCGTTCTCGAGGCCGAAGGTTTTGACGCCGGGGTCGCGATAACCGACCTCGAGACCGAACACCTCGTGCAGGTCATCAGCGATGGGAGCCAGTTTGTGCGCAACGAGCGCGATCTGTCTAAGACGTAGCCACATGGAATTAGCCTCCTGTCAGCGATTCTTGAAGCGCGGCTTGCGTTTCTCCGCCTTGGCGGCGAATGCCTCGCGCGTGTCCTCAGTTAGAAACATCTGGAGATGGCGCTCGCTTTCGAGCGCGACGTAACCGGCGAGATCCATCCGCTCGGCGTCGACAAAATTAGCCTTCAGCGTGCGGAGCGCGATTGGCGCCGACTCGGCGAGCCGCGTCACGATCGAATCGACCTCGGCGCGGAATCGATCGTCGGGAAAGACGCCTGTCACGACGCCATGGCCGAGCGCGGTCTTCGCGTCGAATTTATCTGGGAAGAAATAGAGTTCGCGCGCGCGCGCCGGGCCGACGATTTTCGATAGCGTCCACGGGCCACCCATGTCGCCGGCAACACCAACGTCCAGGAACGCCACGTTGAAGCGAGCAGATTCTGCGGCGAATCGGAAATCGCAGGCCAGCGCCCATCCGAGTCCGGCGCCCGCGCACGCGCCGTTGATCGCGGCAATCGTGACGGCAGGCAGGTTGTGCAGCAGGACAGGAACGCGAAAGTCGGCAGCAGTAAGTGGAGCGTCTGCCTCCGCAGACGCGATCCGATTGATGTCGGCACCCGGGCAAAAGCCCTTGCCTGCACCCGTCAGCACAAGCACGCGAAGCTCGCGATCTTCCGCCGCCGCCGCCAAAGCGTGGCCGGCCTCGATCAGCATCCGGTTGGTCATGCCGTTCAGGCGATCCGGCCGATTCATCGTGAGCCGCGCGACCGGCCCGGACTTCTCGTAGATGATGGTTTCGTAAGGTACGCTCACGGCTTACCTCCTTTGATGCGCAGGAAGCGCGGCGGCCGCCGCTCGACGAATGATGCGACACCTTCTGCCGCGTCAGGATGCTTCAGCGCCGCGTTCATCAGGCCGTCGGCATCGCGGAAGGCAGCATCCATCGCAAGCGACCAGTGCCGGTAAACCTCGGATTTGATCGCGGCGAGTGAGTTGGGCGATACGTTCGCCGCAAGCTCGCGCAGGTAGGCTTTCGTCTCGTCGAGGAGCTGCTCGTGCGGCACGATTCGATCGACGAAGCCGGTACGATAGGCCTCGGCCGCGTCAAAGCGGCGCGAGCTCCATAGCAGATCGAGCGCGCGGCTGGTGCCAACGATTCGCGGCAGGAGCCAAGCCGTACCGTGCTCAGCTATAAGTCCGCGCTTTGAAAAGACGGTCGTAAAGTTTGCCTCGGGCGAGGCGAAACGAAGATCGCACATCATCGCGAGCACGAAGCCTCCGCCGGCAGCAACGCCATTCACGGCGGCTACGATCGGCTTCGGCACCCGCAATAGGTAGCTGAAGAGCGCGGGCAACTCGTCAGGATCAACACGGTCGCTCTTCGGCGGGCCGCTCACGGTGGATTGCGCAAGATCGGCGGCATCCAGGCCGGCAGAGAATCCGCGCCCTTCGCCGGTGATGACAATCGACACGACCTGCTCATCGCCCGCGGCACGGTCTACAGCAGTGCGGATCTCCTCGATCATCGCGAAGGTGAACGCGTTGAGTTTCGCCGGCCGGTTCAGCCGGACGGTTGCGATCGAATCTTCGATTTCGTAGGCAATGTTCGACTTTTCTGAACTCATAGTGAAGCCGCGAGAGAGAGGTCTCTTCGTCCAACTTTGAAGGCATAGCGAGAGTATATCCTGGAACGCAAACGGCGCGTTGGACCCTCGCGGTCAGGCCGCGGTTGACGCTGGCAAATGCGGTGTGATTGATCGGAAATTCATCGCGCCAACGCCAAGTCACGATTTCCAATTTGGAGTAATCGATCATGCCTCAACTCGTGCTCCGCGAAGACAAGGACGGCCTCACGACGCTCACGCTGAACCGGCCCGACAAGCTGAATGCGCTGAACGTCGAGATGTTCGTCGAGCTTAGAAACCACGTTGATCGGATTGCGAACGAGATCGATCGCGTCGGTGCCGTGGTCGTGCGCGGCGCAGGAAAATGCTTTTCGGCCGGGCACGATCTAAATGACATCGCGGCAGGTGAACGGCCGCCCAAGCCTAACTTTCAGGCGCATACGATCGAGGCGCTGGCGAATCTTCCGCAACCGGTGATCTCGGCCGTTCACGGCCACTGCTACACAGGGGCACTCGAACTCGCGCTCGCGGGCGACATCATCTTCGCGGCCGAATCGGCAAAGTTCGCGGATACGCACGCGCGATGGGCTCTGGTGCCGGCGTGGGGGATGAGCCAGCGGCTGCCACGCCGCATCGGCACGGTGAAAGCACGCGAGATGATGTTCACCTGCCGCACCTACCCGGGTACCGCAGCGCTCGCGATGGGGCTCGCCAACTATTGTGTGGCTGACGACCGGTTCGACACCGAACTGCGCGCGTTCGTCGACACGATCCTCGCGAACTCGTGGCACAGTCATCGCGCGAACAAGCGCCTGCTGATAGAAACCGACGCGCTGCCGCTCGTCGCTGGCCTCGCGCACGAGGTGTATCGCTCGCGCGGCGTAGGCCCTGACATGAAGGAGCGCATCGGGCGCTTCACGACGAAGTCGCAAAGTTCCTGACCGCTTCGTCGCTGCGATCCGCTTCGTAGGTCGCTAGCGCTCGAAACGAAACGGGAGCGCGCGATTGCTCGTGCGCCCCCGCTCCTCACGACGTGGTTAACCCCTACTGTTCCGGCACCAGTTCGACGCGCCGGTTCTGAGCACGACCTTCGGCCGTGTTGTTGGGTGCGACGAAATCGGTCTTGCCGTATCCGTGCGGCACCAGCTGGCTTGCGGGAATGCCCTGCTGCACCAGGTAGTTCACCACGGCGTTGGCGCGCGCGTCGGATAGCCTCAGATTGTACTCGACGCTGCCAATCGCATCGCAATAGCCGTTGACCTCGATGGTCACGTTCGGATTCGCCTTGAGCGTCGTCGCTGCTTCGTCGAGAATCGCCGCGTCACCCGGACGGATGTTGTACTTGTTGAAGTCGAAGTGCACGCCGCGCAGCACGAGCTTCTGCTTGACGGGAGGCGGAGGTGGCGGCGGCGGCGGGGGTGGCGGCGGTGGAGGAGGCGGTGGCGGCGGTGGCGGCTGAACGATAGGGTCGCAGACGAAGTGCCCGATGACGCCGCCGATCAAGGCGCCGGAGGCCGCGCCGACTACTGCGCCGGTCGCCTGACGCGAGGGACCATTGTGACTGTTCTTGCTGGTCTCATCGCCAACCAAAAAGCCGAAGCCGGTGCCGGCCAACGCGCCCAGGCCGCCGCCGATCACCGTGCACCATCCGACTTTGCGCGGTTGTTCCAGGTAAGCGCAGCCCGAAACCAATGTCGCCAGGCTGGCCGCAATCGCTACAAGGATTGAAGACCGCGATCGTTTTTTCATTTCCTCCCGAACCCTCCCGTAGCCGTCGAAACGCAAAACTGGTGATCACCTCTGGCGCGCAGTATCGCGTCTTATGAACAGAGCATGAACCAGCTCGAAGCGATAATACTCTATCGACTCCATCGATTTACATGGATAATGGTTTCATAGCAACCGTTTGGGTAAGGTTCAGTGAAGAGGTGCGCGTTTGTGGCCCTCGAAAATGAAAAGTAGCGCCCTCGCCCGGTCTTCGGCTGTGCTCGAACGTTATCGTGGGACGCGGCTCAGATGTCGCCTTGTCCGCCAACGACGATGGCCGTGAACACCGTGGTCGAGGCTCCTCTGACCGCTCGTCGAAAGGACAGCCTTGTAGGCGACGGGGACCGATGCGAGCGGAGGTACATCAGGTCGCGGAGGTGGACCAATCTGA
>JASHPB010000095.1 GCA_030038355.1 Candidatus Binataceae bacterium | reverse complement strand
GCAGGAGGGGCTTTCCGCCCCACGAGTGCGCGGCGCGGCCGGCCCACGCCGCGAGGATCGTGATCGTGAATTGCGTCGTCACCACGCAGGCCGACATGAACATCATCGAGGCGCGCCCCTTTGCCTTTCGCCAGCATCTCGCCGAGCAGCGGCAGCATCGCGGCGTTGGCGAAATGAAACAGCACAGCGCAGGCGACGAAGATCATCAGCGTACGATCTTGTAGCAGCGTGGCGATCGGCGCAGGTTCATGAGGCGGCCCGCCGTCAGTTGCCCCCGGCGCTAGTTCATAGTCGGTCCCCTCAGGTCGAATCATCACCCGGGATAGAACTGTCGGCACGGCGAGAACTGCCACAAGGAAAAAGCAAGCGCGATTCGAAATGAAGTAGGCGACGAGCCCCATCAGCGCGGCCGCCGCGACGTTGCCGGCCGAGTTGAAGGCCGATTGCGGCCCTGGCGGCGGTCCAAATTTTTCGCGGCCGACGATTCCAAGCGAGATTGCCGCGATCGCTGGCACGAAGACGCTCGAGATGATGGCTATGAAGGCCTGCGCCGAAACCACCGGCCCGAACGAGGGAAACAATGCGATCAGCAGCGCCCCGATCGACAGCGCCGCGACCCCCGCTGCGATCAGCGCTCGCTTCGGACCGAGACGATCGACCAGGCCGCCGGCCGGCGTCTGCGCCACGATCCCCGCAATTCCTCCGATCGTAAGGGCGACGCCGACCCGTGCCGGGTTCCATCCTCAGGCAGCGAGGTAGATCGCGAGAAAGGGTCCGACGCCCGTTTGCACATCCGCGAGCAGAAAGTTGAGCAGGTCGAGACCGCGGAGACTTCGATCTGAGGGCAGCGCGGCTTCCAGAGCCGCCGGCGGACGGCCGGCGCTCGCTTCGCGAAAGTGCTCGTCGTCGAGGGCGCTCAGGTCGATATGTTTCGATCATCGGGAACGCGGATCGTGACGGCAACCTGGCTTGCCACGATTACGAGCGTGCCTACCGCTGGTAGCAATTAGTGGGGACAGGGCGATGGCGCGCTGAAGCGTAGCGACAATCGAAATAGTACGGACAGTGACCAGCTTGAAGGGGGCGCTTGCGATCGTTTTGGTGCCGGCTTCGTGTCGCGGGCTCGGCGGATGCGCGGACTCGCCACCGCCGACTATTCAAAGTCTGCCGCCTAACGTTTCGCCGGCACGGTTTCGCCTGAGCAATCGGCTGAATCGATCGCTTCCGCTCACAGGAGAGAATTCTTCCGGGCGCGAGTAGTGTTCCCTTAGCGCCGCCACCATCGCCTGCAGCGCCACGCGTGAAGTTCAAGCGAGGTTCGCGAGCCTGTCCGGCTACAACAGATTTAGCTTGCAGGTGCCGGGCGCCTCCGGCAGCGCGATCTATCGCTTCAAGAAGGCGGACTTAGCGCGCCTCACGACGGCCGTTCGCTGCCAATCGAGAGCTTCGACGGTGGCGCCAACCCGGGTCTGGTCTCGCTCGCGATTCTGGTCGACACCCTGGGGCAGCATGCCGCCGAAGCTCCCGACGGTTCTGGAGGCTCTCAGTAATCTTCTTGGGTTCGATCGATCGGTACGATGAGGTCACGCTGATGGCATTCTCGAACCACCTCTTTATGTTGCAGCCCTTGACCCTCCAACATGATCTGGTAGTGCAGCGCCTCGGGTGACTGCACGCATTGGGCTAGTCGACGATTTACGATGCGCCCACCGTGGCATTGAAGATCCTCGATTACGCCGCTTCCGACGCGCGGATTCCCGCAACGCAGATCACCGAGGCGCCGACCATTGCCGAGTGATGATTAGCCGCGGCGTGCGAGCTGCGCCGCCGTACTTGATTGCTACTGCCAGATCTTCTGCCACCACGGGTGCGTGACCTCACCGCCGCTTAGCCCCGCCTTCTTCAGGATCGAATCGAGGTTCCAACCCGTGAGTTCCGCGAGCGTCTCCGCCTCCTCGATTTTCCGCTGTCTTAGCTGCACGAAGTAATTCTTCGCCGCGGGGCACGCGTTCGCGCTGCCGCTCCACGGATGCTGCATCACGTAGCGCGCCTGGTAGTTCTCAATGTCCTGCGTCTCCTGGAACACTAGGTCCTCGGGAAAAGTCGCCGCTGTGTATCTCAGATGTAGCCGCGTGAGCGTCACCGGCACCGCGCCACCGTACATCATCGGCGCGATAGGACTTCGGCGCTGCCCCTCGTCGAGCCAGAACACTCCGAGTGCGCGCAGCTCGTCAGCAGTGAGCGGCGGCGCCGCGCACGGATCGCACCATCCCATGTTCCACGCGTACTCGGTGAACACGGCGTGCATCTGGTTGCGCTCGACCTGCTCTGAGAACATCGCCTTGTAAAATCCCTGGAAGTCGTCGCGCACCGACTCGGGCACGTTCTCGCCGGTCGGCAGCTTGACGGTCCGATAGTTAGTGGTTTCGACGCGGCCGTCGCGCGTCAGCAGATAGACGATCAAATCCTGCGCGCCGCTCGAGTTAATCATCCCGAGCCGGATCGGCAGCATGAACTTCGGCGACTCGAACGCGAACTGAATCGGCCGAAGATGCTCGATGCCGCTCTTCTCATGCTCCTTCAAGTTCACCTTGGCGACGAAGAACTTCATATCCTGGCGGATATATGGTGCGAGCGCGACGCTCGCTCCTGGCGGGATCTTGTACCGATTTTCTCTGAGCCAGGTTTCGAGGCCGTCGGATTGCTTGGCTGACAGAATCACGATGTCGTATTCGCCGACGCTGAATTGCGCTTCGATCTTCACGCCGAGCGCGTTGGCCCGCTGGGGCATCGGCGCGGCCGGAGCCGCTGACATCGCGCGGGCGAAGCCCGCAGCCTCGCTCAGTGCAATCGCTGCGCACGGATCAGGATCGTAATACTCGACCAGGCGTGGCGCGCTGTAGGCCTCGAGCTTGTGGAACAGCTCAGGATCTCCGACGTGCACCTGTCCTTTCTGTAGGACGACGGGCACCGGCACCACCATGGCGAAGTCCTTCGGCGCGCCCTGGTAGTCGTTCGACATGCTGATGACGGTCTTGTCGTCGTGGCGCGCTATTGCGACCTCGGACGTGTGATTCACCAGCGACGCATCGGCCTTGCCGACGAAGAAGCCGCAGAAGGCGTGAGCGTCACGCGGCGTTGCGAGTGCGATCGTCGCCGCTGCCAACAGGATCGCTGACCGGAAGACCAATTTGAATGACGACATGTTCATTTAATCGCTCCTTGAGTAATCCATTCGAACTTCGCCGCCGGCATCGCGAGGTCCCAAAGCGGCACCGCTAACGATGCAACGAACAGCGCCCAAATCAGGCCGTTGGTTCGGTAGAGGCTGAATTGCCATGTGTAAGCGATCGCGGGGACGAGGGCGGCATGCGCGATTCGCGCACCGCGGCTATTTGGCGCCGTCATCGGATCGGAAATCATGAAGAAGGCGAACAGTAGCAGCGCGCCGCTCGAAAGCTGATGCGTCCAGACATCCCACCGCTGGCCGAGCCACGCGATTCGAAGCGCGATCGCGCCCAGATAGAAGCCGAGAAACGACCAGCTTATATCGCCGCGGCTCGCGCGCCGGGTTACGAGCGCGCCCATCGTGACGAACCATCCCGCGAGCGCGATATCATTGCCCCACTGGCCGGGCGACACCCAGCTTCCAGGCAGAAGAAGGAGGGCGACGACGATTCCGAGCATCGCGGGGTTGAACAGGTGCTTGCCGCGGATACGGATGAGCGACTTCGACGAAATCGCGGCGGCCGCGGCGACCGGGTGCACAAACAGGTTGCTGGCGCGAAGCAGGATCGTGAGGCTGAGCGCCGTGATAATGGCGCTTCGGTAAGAACGCGCGGCTGGCGGATAGCATCGCCAGGTGAGACGCTGCGTGCCGAGCGCGGCTGCGAAAGTCAGGACGATCTGCGCGGGACGGAGGCTGAAATCGCGGAACCACGCGCCTAAGGCGAGTAGGCTGCCGAGGGCGAAGATTTGGGAAAGGCGCGGGTCGCCAAGCGCCGTTGCAAGTGATCTTCCGAAGTTTGAAAAATGCCGCTGACTGCCCGCCACGCCCATAGCGTCCGCCTCCTTCGATTCTCTGAACGGGCGACGCGGATTTTCTTGCAGCGCAAAGACCAGCCCTGCGGCCATCCTGAGCGAGCGCTGCGCGAGTTAAAGGCTCCCCCCATCGTTTCGCTGATACGTTGACCGAAACTGGCCAGTCAGAAATGTTGATCGCCGGGATTCTTCGACTTCGCTCGCCAACTCGCTACGCTCAGGGATGACAATCGTGATCCGCCCCAGCTCAGGCCGGAATCGGAAATTGGTGAAGCCGGATGGAAGGCAACAATCCTCTGACCGATGAACAGGCTGTCAAAGACCTCGACCGCAGGTGGAACGAGGTTTATCTCCGCAACGATCGTTCCGATTTTGCCGAAATCCTGGCCAAC
>JASHPB010000094.1 GCA_030038355.1 Candidatus Binataceae bacterium | reverse complement strand
GCGCCCTCGGGCCAATGGCGCAGGCTTCGGTGGCAGCGCCTTCAGCTCCTGCGGCACCAACGCCTCCCGCACCTAGCGCGCAAATTTAGTTTGATGCGACGCAAAACAATCGCCTCGGCGGAGATGCGGGGCGACTTTATTTTGGCTCGCCATCGCGCGAAGCATCCTCGCCGCGCGATCCTTGCCAACGGTGTGCCGAGGCGGCATGCTTGGTCTCGACCCTGTTTCGCCGGAACCTGAGTCTCTCCTAGTAATGAAAGCCAGCCGTTCCAGCCTCTACGCGAAGAATCGAACGACCATGATGGTCGGCGCACTGTTCTTCGTTGTGGCCCAACTGATCGGCGCCGCTCACTACCATTCGCCCCCCGACGTCAACCATTTTGCGGCTGCTGGTCACATTACGTCGGCCGATAACTGCCCTATCTGCCTGCATCATTCCAACTCGACGCCCGCGGTAGCGGCGGCGCCGATGTTCGCCGAGCCGCGATGCTTGCATGCGGCTCTCGCTCTCGAGCCAGAGCGTACAGTCGCGCTCGAGATCCGTTTTGCGCTCTTCGGCCGCGCTCCACCCGCTGCCGTCTGAAGTCCAGTCCGACATCGGTTGTGTAACTGACGGCGCTCCAACTAAGGCGCTGCTCGTCTCGCATGACTTATGGAATGCGGAGCGACCCGCATTTGAAGGATGCGAGAGGAACTTGAACTTCGATGGGAGCTGCGATGCGAAGGAATTTTTTGGCCGGGGTCTTGCTGGGCGGGATCCTGCTTCAACTGATTTTCTCTGTACCGTTGATGGCGGCAAATCCAAACAGTTCGACGGCTAAGACCTATCAAATAACGGGAATAGTGAAGGACGCTCTCGGCAGACCGCTCAGGCAAGCGGCCCTGTCAGTGCAGAGCTCGGACGGTCGGGTTGTGGCACGTACCTTGAGTGACGATGCGGGGAGATTTTCGTTCAGCGTAAAGAGGCGCGGCGTCTATGCCGTCGAGGCGAGAAAGGCCGGATCCAAGCCGGCGACCAAGGTCGTGGCGGTAAAATCCCAGGCTGCGGCCAACGTCGAGATCACCCTTGAATCTGAAAGCGCGCTCAGTCTCCGGGTGGTGACCAGCAGGATCAATCCGCAACCCAACGGCGTCACGAAGACAGGAAACAGCGAATACACCCTCACCCAACACGACATCTCAACTCTTCCGCAAGGGCAGAACACGCCGATCAACGAGGTGCTGCTTCAGATGCCCGGCGTAGTCCAGGACGATGAAGCGCAAATTCACGTCGACGGCGAACACGAAGATCTTCAGTGGCGCGTCAACGGCGTCATGATGCCGATGGATAGTTTCACCGGCTTCGGTCAAATCTTCAACAGCTTCTTTGTCAAAAGCGTGAGCTTGATCGATGGCGTTCTGCCGGTAACTTACGGTTATCGGGACGCCGGGGTGCTCGACCTGGTAACCAAAGATGGCTGCTCCAATCCTGGAGGTAATGTCGGCTTCTATGGCGGCCAGCGAGAAACGACGCAACCGAGCCTTGAGTATGGCATATGTGAGGGACCGCTCGATTTCTACATCACGGGGACATATCTGCACGACAACCTGGCTTTCAGCTCGGCTACACCGGGCCCAACGCCGTATCACAATATTACAAACCAGGGTCAGGGTTTCGGCACGATCAACTACCAGCTCGATCCGCTCAACAAGTTGAGCGTGATCTGGGGGGTATCGGTCAACAACAGCGAATATCCCAGCGAACCGGGCCTTACACCGCTTTTCAGCCTCGCCGGGGTAAACCCCGATACCTATCCTTCACAAGACATCGATGAGCATCTGAACCAGGATTACTACTTCGGAATATTGGCGCTCAGCGGCGTTGTCGGTCCCTCGATCGATTACCAGGTCGCTCTCACGACCGCCTACAGTACCATTCAGTTCGATGCAGATCCGATTGGCGATTTGATCTATCAAGGTATCGCCTCAAACTCTTTCCATAGCGAGTGGGATAATTCTCTCCAAACCGATGTGTCTCGTGTTTTCGATCTGAGTGACCATGGATTGGGATCCCACAACCTGGGTACGGGTTTCTATCTTGGCGAGTACGGCGTTGAGCTGGACGATACCTCGCTGACGTTCCCTGGAACGAATGGAAAGCAGACCGGCAACATTCCATTCCAAATCGTCGAGAACAACAACGAGATCAACATGCTTTACGGCGTGTACCTGCAGGATATCTGGCGCATCAATGAGCAACTCACGTTGACCGCGGGCATCCGCTATGACGGCGTGAGCGGCATCATCAACACCAATATGCCGAGCCCACGGGTCAACCTGCTCTGGCAACCCAACGAGGAGACCGCTTTCCACGCCGGCTTTGCTCGCTTCTTTCAGACTCCCGATTTTCAAACGATCTCGCCGCGAAGCTTCGAGGACTTCAAAAATACCACCGCGCCTGTTGCACAGGGTGGACTGACACCCTATCCCGAGCGGGATTCTTACTGGAACGCCGGAGTCTTGCGCCATTTCGGGCCTCATTTCACCGTTCAAGAAAACGCCTACTTCCGACTCTCACACGACCTCATCGATCTTGGACAATTCGGTTTCGTGCCCATTTTCACGCCTTTCAACTATACCAACGGGCGAATATGGGGCTCGGAACTCAGCGGCTCTTTTAATTGGGATAAGCTAAGTGTGCGCGCCAACTTCACCTACTCAGTGGCGCAGGGCAATGACCTGGCCTCCGGCCAATTCAACTTCTTACCCGCCGAAGTGTCGTACATCAAAACTCACTACATTTTCCTCGACCATACGCAGCAATACACCGCCTCCGGAGGAATCACTTACAATTGGAAGAGCTATCTCTTCAGCATCGATGGCACCTACGGAAGCGGCCTGCGCTCCGGGTTCGCCAATACGGATGAACTAGGAGAGAACTTCCAAATCAATCTGGCGTTGGAAAAAAGCTGGCACCTCGACGGATTTGTTGGTCCCGTCAGGACGCGTGTAGTGCTGATCAACGCCACCGACAATATCAACGAACTCCGCAATGGCACTGGCATCGGGATATTCGAACCCGGCTTTGGTCCGCGGCGCACGGTTTATGGCGGCATCTCGGTGCCGCTCCCACCGATTGGGTCACAACATGCAAACCCATGAGCGCCGATTAGCTAAGAGGCTGAACACACTGACTACTGAATCAGGGGGAACTGAATTGTGAAGAGTCGCGCTAAGGGTCGAATAACCAGGACGGGCAACGCGCCCGCTCAAGCGCCGCCAGTTGGCGGGCCTTTCCACCGGTCATACAAAGGAGTGCTAGTGGCTACAAAATTTCGTCGGCCGGCGTTGAAAGCCATTACACTGTCTCTGCTGACTCTGTCACTCACCATCCTCGCCATCGGGTGCGGTGGCGGGAATAACGGCCCGAGCACGCAACCGGTGATCGGGCTTTGGCAGGCCAACCTTACCAACGTGCTCGAGTTTCTGAGTACCCATATCAAGAAAAATGGCGACTCGGCGCCGACGCTCGTCGGCAACTTGCCTGCGCCAGGCTTCGGTGCGCCGCAGGGAGTGACCTTTGATTCGTCGGGCAATCTGTGGGTGCTCGACGGTGGCACCGTTGCGGCCGGCGGGTCGATTCCACCGACGGTCGACGAATTCACGACCTCACAAATCCCGCTCCTTACCGGCACTGGCGTGAAGCCCAACGCGGTAATCGGCTCTAGCGACTTCGGCTTTCCGCAGCAGTTAGTTTTCGATAGCGCCGGCAATTTGTGGTTAAGCGACGCAGCGAACAACGAGGTCTTCAAATTCACGAGCAACCAGCTGAGCGGCGGCTCCGACCTGACGCCGGATTTGATTCTCACTTCCAACCCCGCCTTCAACGGTTCACTTGGGATCGCCTTCGACTCGTCAGGCGATCTCTGGATCGCGAACAACAATCTGAGCGATGCCAACGGCACCGTTTTCGAGTTTGGTGCATCGGCGCTCGCGGGCTTGAGCGGGTCGCAAACGCTGGCGCCCAACGCGATCCTGCAATCCAATGGCACTTCGATTAGCGAGCCGTGGGCGTTGGTGTTCGATAGCAGTGGAAATCTATGGCTAAGCAATCAGGACGACGCCATCAACACCGTGGTGCAGTTCTCCAAGGCACAACTGGCGGCTCTAAGCCCTACGCCCACTACGCCAACACCAGCCGTCACCATCAGCGCAACTGGCAGTGGCGCCACGATGAGCATCGACTCGCCCACCGGGCTTGCGATTAACTCGCAAGGCGAACTGGCCGTAGCCAATGTGAACAACAGTCTCTCGATTTTTACCGCTAAACAGTTGACCCAAGGCGGAAGTCTTGTACCGACTGTTCTCGTCGAGGGATCGAATACGACCATCGACACGCCTGAGGGCCTCGCCTTCAGCGGGGGCTTTGCGCCGCAGTAGGTGATGCACTCATGGGCGGCCTGCGCCGGCACTGCGTCCACGGCACTAAGCAGGTCAGGCCGATTGGTCGCCACGAGATAATTTGGAGGATAAAATATTAGGTTCGGGTTTGGATTAGACACCGGGGGTAAAGGTTATGCAAGATGAGTGAATTGACGAATGCATTCAGTGCGCTGCAGTACGGCGGCGCGATGGTTTATCCGCTTCTCGCGCTGGGGGTGCTCGCGCTCGTTATCATCTTCGACCGCGCGGTGCTTTACGCCCGGTGCCTTCGGCTGCCCGAGTCCATGCTCAAGCTGATCGAGACCTGGGATTTTTCATGGGACGCGCTCGAGCGCGAGATCGTTGCGCTTGGACCGCGCAACGCCTACGGCCGCTTCTTTCACGTCATCCTGCAAAACCGCGAGCATCCCGCCTGGTGGGTTGAGTCGCGCGCCAACGATGAGGCCGGCGAAATCGAGAAAACCCTGGGCCGCGCGCTGTGGGTGCTCGAGACGATCGTGACAGCGGCGCCGCTGATGGGACTGCTAGGCACGATCACCGGCATGATGCAGGCGTTCCGCGTTATCGGCGGCTCCAACCTCGTAGCGCCGACCCAGGTCACGGCGGGCGTCGCAGAGGCGCTGATCTCGACCGCGCTAGGACTGTTGATCGCGCTGATCGCGCTCTTCGCATTCAACCTCTTCTCGCGTACGCAGGCGCGCGCCCTCGACACGATGGAGCGCCTCGGCTCGCGTCTTGCCGACCATATCCGGCTCGACCAGGAGGGCGGCCTCGCGAGCCTCGATGTTCGTCAACCGGCGGTCGCGGCTGAAGGCGGCGTGCGCCGCGAGCGGATGGAGGCGCGGCGATGAAACTTCGACATGCACGCGAGTTCCGTCACGGCCGTATCGAGATCATTCCGATGATCGACGTGATGTTTTTCCTGCTCGTGACGTTCATGCTCGCCTCGCTTTCGATGCAGAGCCTCAACTCGGTGAAGGTCAATCTGCCGCAGGGCAGCGCCGAGAATTTCGTCAAGCAGGAACCGACCACGCTCACAATCACCAGCGACGGCCAGGTCTTCGTCGACCAGGTGCCGGTCGCAGTGGGGGAGATCGCCGCGCAGCTGAAGCCGATTCTCGCCGCGCGCAACTCGCATGAGGTCGCGGTTGCCGCCGATAAAGGCGCCCTCGAGGGCGTCGTGGTCGAGGCCATGATTGCGGCGCGCCAGGCCGGCGCGGAACACTTTCTGATCGCGGTCCATCACGAATGACCGAGCACGTCATGGCGCGGCCGCCCCTGGACGATCCGTGGGGACGGCTGATTTGGATTGTTCCGGCGGCTCTAGCCCTCTGGATTGTTCTGATCGCTGCTTTTTCCATAGTGCTTGGCGAGCGCGAAGCACCGCCGCCCGCGGCGATCGATGCGCAGTTGATCGAACTGCCACCGCCCCCACCGCCGCCAATTGCAGTCGGCCTGAAAGGCGGCGGCGCGGCCAAACCCGCCGCGCCGATCATGCATAAGCCGGCGCCGATTCATTACCAGCATCCAGCGCCGCGGAGAATTGTGCCGCAGGCAAATGCCCCGAAGGTCGCACTGCCGCCGGAGACTGCAGCGCCCCCCGCCTCTGCTGGAGGTGAGGCAAATCCGGTCGGCGCTTCAGCAGGCGCGGGCGGCGGCGGTGCGGCGAACGGCGGCGTGGGCGGCGAGGGTTCCGGAGGCGGTGAAGGAGCCGGCTCGGATTCGGGAGGCGCACGCGCGATTTTCGCGCCCAAGCCGATCATTCCCGATGACCTCCGCGAAAACGCCATGAACGTGGTGGCGGTGGCGCGCTTCACCGTTACCGCCGACGGCCTCGTTAAGGTCGCGTTGCTCAAATCGACGCCTAATCCGCGCCTGAATGAGATCCTGCTCGACACGCTCGCCAAGTGGCAGTTCTTTCCCGCCGTTCGCAACGGCGAGCCGGTCGATTCCACGATCGACATTCAAATTCCGATCACGGTGCAGTGATCGGCACTGATCGTCTCATCAGGGGACAGCTCTCAGAGGAAGGCCTGCACGAGCCGGAGCGCACCGAGAGATGCCTCGAGGGCTAACATCGGGCTTGGGAAGACACGCTGATAGCACGATGTTTCTGGTTGTCATCCTGAACGAAGGCTGCCAAAGCGAAGGATGCTCGCCACGCTCCTGCGCGCGCAATCGTCGAGCGACCAAAGCCACACAGTGAGAAATGCGCGCCGCCGAGGCCGCGAATGCGCTCGTTGCGCGCGCCGAACAGATGCGGCAAGCGAGATTCTTTGACTCAGTTCTCAGACTCACATCGCTCCGGATGACGGAGTATGCAGTTGCGCCGTTCTTCCGGGCGGGCGATAGTGTTCAGAATCTGGGAGGAACATGAACACGCACGCTGGTCGCGCATTGATTGCGGCGACGATTGCCATGTGGATTTCAGTCTGGACCGCTCCTGCGGTGCGCGCCGCGGGTCCTGAGCCGCAATTCACGACTCCTGGTCAGGCCGAGTTCGACCAGTTCTTCCAGCACCTTCTGGCTGGCTTCAAGATACCGCCGGCGGCGAATCGCGCGCCCAGGCCACCGCTGCTCGGGTCATCCCCGCGCGCGATCGGCATTGATTACACGCCCGAGGCGCGATGCAGCGACGACAATTGGAAAACCACGAACCCGGCGCCGTGCAATCCGCAACTCTCGTTCAACTGTGACAACCCGACCATCAGTCTGTGCCCTGCTAGCTGCCAGAAGTGTTACGACGCGGACCTTGCGAATCTCAAGGACAAGCTCGCGGTCACGACGATTACCTCGTACCAGCCGAACTATTACATCCTGACCACCGCCCAGAAGCTCGCGATCAAGGTGCTGCAGGGAACTTTCAACGACGCAATCCCGAGCCTCGCGGCCGCGAGCAATTCGACCCACTGCTTCTTCTCCGGTCAGCCGATCGCACTTTGCGGCCCCAAGTACGCGGACGCGATAATCGACGGCGCCTGCGGCACCACTACGCCATGGAATCCAGCCACGTTCTGCAGCGGCGGCCCTTACATCGAGCCGATGAACTATCCGAGCGGCCCGCCCGGCCAGTTCATCAAGGACGGCACCATCATCGGAATTCAGATCGGTAACGAAGCGCTGGGAACAACGATAGATGACGTAAAGATCACTCCTGCGGTGCTGAGCGCCGCGGCGCAGACGTTACGCACCGCGCTCGACGCGCGAGGCTTTGGCTCGGTGCCAATTGTGATCTCGCTAGTGCTGGGACAGGAAAAGCAGTTCTGCACGGGAGGCGCACCGCCGGCTGGCGTAAACCTGATCGCCTCACATCCGTACTGCGATCACGTCTCGATCTCTCCGCCCGACTGGCCGCTGAAGGGCACACCTTGCTGGCAGCAGGTGCAGAGCCTCTTTGCTGATAATTCAGTTGCCTCCTGTGGCGCATCGCACGTTTTCATCGGTGAGACCGGTTACAACACGGGATGCCCAAAGAGTCCGGACGTGCCGCCAGGATTGATTGACGAGGAGCAGACCTTCATCGAGGATTTGAAGACCGCGACCTGCGGCAGCGATTCGCCTTCGGGATTTCCGACCTTCCTGTTCGCGTACTCAGACGTCTGCCCGGCCGGAGGATGTCTCGCCGGGTGCAATACGGTCGGCGTGCCGACCGAGGGCAACGGCTATTTCGGTATCTTCCATACCCTGAAGTACCTGACCGAGGGTGAAGCTGTGGCGAAATTTGGTCCGCCCTCACTTTCATGCCCGTGAGAGCGGGGTTCATGGTCCGCGTCGAGCGTGATGCGCGTGAGCCGAAGCCAGCATGGTCGGAGGTTCCCGAAGAACTGAGAGACGCACTCGCGCGCCTCGCGGGCGCACCTTTTGTAGATGCGGCGATCGCGTGGGGCGGCTACGGTCCCTCTGCCACGTTTACCCTTACGACAGCCGACAACCGCAAGCTCTTCTGCAAGGGGACTCATCCCGGGTTCACCGAGATGGGTACGAAAGCATTCTTCACCGAGCTTTCTAACTACGAATCGCTGCCCGAGCTGGCCGAGTTTGGGCCTGGGTTTCGCGGCGCGGCGAATCACGAAGACTGGCACCTGCTGATACTAGATTATGTCGAGCGCACGCGTGAAGTGCCGCCGTGGACAGCCGATGCTGTCGGTGGCGCGCTCGCGATGCTCGCGCGGTTCCATGCACGGACACCTGCGCGCGCCTTCGAGATCCTTCCGGTGGTTGAAAAGCAAGCGGATACCATGTCGTTCGCGTCGCTATACGGGGGCCAGAGCGGCTGGAGGTCGCTTGACGATCCACTTCTGAGAGCGCAATTCAGCGCGTTGTTCGATGAACCCGACGCCGCGATGCGCTGGCTTAATGCGCACCGCGGAGATTTCGTCGCGCTGGAAGCGGCGGCGTCGCACATCGGCGGACCTCGATCTTGGGTGCATCATGATGTGCGTTCCGACAATTTGCTGTTTGGCGATTCCGGCGAGCCGCTGCTCGTCGATTATCCATTTCTAGCAATCGGGCCAGCGCTGATGGACGTCGTGTGTTTTCTGCCGAGTCTGGCGGGCGAGGGTGGACCGCCGCCCGATGAGGCGCTGGGGCTCTACGAGCGGATGAGCGGGCATCGGTTCGACGCGCACGATGTCGCGATCACGGTAGCAGCCGTCGCCGGATTTTTCGCCCAACGCGCGGGGCAGCCTGAACTACCCGGACTGCCGCGGCTTCGAAGGGTGCAGAAGCTGCAACTCTTTCCCAGTTTAGAATGGCTGAGTCGGTCGGTGGCCATCGAGCCACCGCCCGCGCCTAAACCATTTTGAAAGAATCTAACGCCTTGCTTTGGCCCGCGCCACCGCGGCCTTGCGCGACCTCAGCCGCTCGCTGCGCGATTGAGCTGCGTCGAGGCCCGCGATGAAATTGTTGACCAGCCAATCGTAGCTCTCATCGATGTTGATTGGCATGCCGAAACCGTGCGCCGTCTCGAGGCTCGCGAACCCGTGCCCGATGCTGCGGAGAGCTCGAATCGCGTGAATCGCCTCGCGCCGCGAGAGCGAATAGCCCTTCATCACCGACATGCAGATGCCGATGATCCGATCGGACACGGCGCTAGTCGCGTCGTCGTCGTCAGCGATCGCGCTCAAGGTTTCCGCGTAGATTCCAGGATGCCTGCGGACGAAGGCGCGATATGCTGCGGCGGCTGCGCGCACGCCATCGCCGCGCGACTTGCCGATTGCGGTCGCGCCGCGCTCTCAGGCGGATCCCACGCATGATGCGGGTCGGGAAAGCTCATCCAGACCAGCCAATCCTCTTTGGCGCCGAGCATGCCGAGCCACTTGATCGTGCGATCCGCTACCAGTCCCTGTCATAGTGCTGCCGCGGAATCGGATTGTATGCGGCCTCGGGCGCGCCCGTTTCGCAGCGCGAAGCCGCGCTCAGCATCGTGACGAAACCGTTCACCTCGTCGGGATGATTCTCGAGCAGCCAGCGCGTGTAGTGATACGAGCCCATCGGTCCGTGCATCGCGAGCTCCATCCACTCGAAGCCGCGATGCGGTCCGTGTTTCCCCTCGCGACCTATCGTCGTTTCAGGCCATCGCCCGTGGCGATCGAACATCGGCTCGAAGTGGGCTTTGCCGATAGGCGCGGTGCGATATCCCGCCCGCTCGTGCAG
>JASHPB010000093.1 GCA_030038355.1 Candidatus Binataceae bacterium | reverse complement strand
TTGCTGATCGCCGATGTTTACAAACCCCTCATCGCCGGTGAACCGCTCGGGCAATTCGACGTGATCGCTGCTAATCCGCCCTATGTTGACAGCGCCGGAGTCGCGAATCTCGAACCTGAAATCCGTTCACACGAACCACGCGTCGCGTTGACGGACGAAGGCGACGGCCTCGAATTTTACCGGCGCATCGCAGCGGGCGCCTCGGCGCATCTGAACCAAGGCGGCATGGTGCTGGTCGAGATGGGCGCTGTACAGCGATCAGCCATC
The DNA here is from genome assembly GCA_030038355.1 of Candidatus Binataceae bacterium. GTDB lineage: Bacteria > Desulfobacterota > Binatia > Binatales > Binataceae > JASHPB01. Next base: position 9,803 of record JASHPB010000093.1, on the reverse strand, counting down.
GCACCGATCTTCACACGCTCCGGCCTCGAAGTAACGTCGGTGATTTCCGACCTCGCCGGCCTCCCCCGCGTGCTGAAGGCCCGCTGGCTGTGAGCAGACGCGCCCGTGCGGGGGCTCGTCGCGGCTTGAGGCGAATGTTTCACGTGAAATATTTGTCCCAACAATGACAATTTGTGGACAAAGTTCAGGATGAATACATCATCCTTGCTTCGGTCGCAGTCCTAAGCGGCTCGCTCAGGCGCGAAGTATGGTCGACTAATTCCTGCACTTTGCTCCTGAATTCCACAAACGTTTGGGCATCCAGCCCGCGCACGGCGCGTCGGCGTCGAGGATTTGATCGCTGAGCTTGAGTTCTGAAAGTGCGCTCGCCTGCTCGGCAAAATCCGCCATGGCCGCTTTCATCTGCTCAATCACCGCGGTTTCGATCTGCTCCCGCCGGCACATTTGCCGCATCGATGTTGCGGCCCATCGATTCGAGCGTGGTCAGCAGAAACGATTCGCCAACCGCCAGCAGGGTCGAGATTGAAGACCCTATTAGTTGCGTCCTCGACCGCGATCGCCTCGTCGATTTTTGAGACTCGGGCGGAGGTGGAAGCCTATCAGCCGCAGCATTTCAGCGCCGGCGCCGATGTACCACTTGAACGGCAGGTCCATCGGATCTTGAACGAGGCCGACGTGCCGCCGATGCGTGAGGTAGGCGCCGTCGCAGTTCGCCCGCGCACCCTCGTATGCGGTGACGATGTAGCTGGTTTGCGTCTGCTCGAGCTGTCACCGAAGCGCGTCGAGGGTGGCGTTGCGCCTCTGCGCGTGCTTTTGAAAGAACGCCCTCGTAGGGCCGAAGCGGAACCGCCAACCGTAGAACTCGCGCACGATCAGCGGCGCGTTCTTGACCGGAATCATCCCGGTAAGCGGCTCGCGCTCGGCCGCGACGAGGCGGATGAAATCGCAAGCGCGCGAGGCTCGACTGGTCAATTGCGAAGCGCTGCGCCAGCTCGGTTCTGCCGGCAAAGCGGAGGCGGTCAAAACTTGATTTCGAAACCGTCGCTAGGCGACGCAGCCGACGAGCCGATCTTTGCCTGTTTCACATCGACTCCACGCTCGAGATGTGGCTGAGAGCGTGCACGGCGAAGGCTATGGCGTCGGCGCGAGTGAGCGTCGCTCCATGCGTTCGCGATTTTGTCTTTCCCCGCCAGCGACGGATTGCGCCGAGCTATATCGATAGGCCGTGCTGGCCGAGTATTCTTGAAGGCAGTCAGGCGGCAAAATCCCGGCACCGCCGCGTCGAAAATTGACCGTGGGAGCCATTGCAGCAGGAAGGGTCGAATGCTCGCCCCGCACGAGCATTCCGCGAGGACCTTCTGAAATGGAAATTCCAGACCGACCGCGTACTTGAGAGGATCAAATGAACACGCAGAGTGTTGAGCGCCCCGCAGAGATAAAATCGACCACGCCTCATCCACTGGCGCCGCTCACTCCGGCTGAAATCTCCAAGGTGGTCAGTATCATTCAGGCGTCGCCGATTTTCGGCGACAATACGCGCTTCGAGACCATCGAGCTTTGCGAGCCAGCCAAGGCCGCCGTCCGTGCCCTCAAGCCCGGTGAAAACCTTCCGCGTGTCGCCCGCGCCAACCTGTTCAGGGTCGACCGGATTGGCGTCGTCCGCCTGAAGGTTTCCCTAGCTGAAGAGCGGATTCTGACCTCCGAAGAGCTTCCCGACCAGCGTGCGATGATCCAGATCGAGCAATTTCTCAAGGTCCAGAAGGCCGTTCGCACTGACCCTCGCTTTATCGACGGATGCGCCCGGCGCGGCGTCACTGACATGAGCAAGGTCTGCATCGACCCGTGGACCGCCGGAAACTTTGACATCGCCGGCGAGGAAGGGCGGCATCTCTGCCACGTCTTCGCCTGGTTGCGCCTGTACGCGAACGAGAACTTCTACGCTCATCCGATCGAGGGGCTCAACGCGGTCATCGATCTGCACAGCTGGGAAGTGATCCGCGTTGATGACTACGGTGTCGTACCTATCCCGATGAATGAGGTGAACTACGACTCGTCGCTGCTGGCCAGCCGCCGCGAGGCGCTTAAGCCGATCGATGTGGTCCAACCCGAGGGCGTGAGCTTCGCCTTCAGGGACGGCGTGCTTCACTGGGATAAATGGCAGCTCGTCGTCGGCTTCAACGCGCGGGAAGGATTGACGCTCCACGACATCCGCTATGACGGCCGCCCCATCATCTACCGCGCGTCAATCACGGAGATGGTGGTGCCATACGGCATGCCCGAGAGCGGGCACTTCCGCAAGCACGTGTTCGATATCGGCGAGTACGGCGCGGGCAAGCTTGCGAATTCTCTCACGCTCGGATGCGACTGCCTCGGCGCGATCGAGTATCTCGATGTGCATCTGAACACGATGGACGGATCGCTGATGACGATCCAAAACGCGGTCTGCATTCACGAGGAAGATTCCGGCCTGCTCTGGAAGCATACGGACTTCCGCACCCAGCGCATCGAGGTTCGCCGGGCGCGCAGGCTCGTCCTCTCGACAATCTTGACGGTCGGCAATTACGAATACGCTTTCTATTGGTATCTGGGTCTCGACGGCTCGATCGAGCACGAAATCAAGACCACCGGAATCATCAACACTGCCGCCTGCCCGCCGGGGAAGCCCGGGAAGTATGCGACTGAAGTCTCGCCCGGAGTGGCGGGACACATCCATCAGCACATCTTCTGTGCGCGCCTCGACATGGCTGTCGATGGCGACGCGAACAGCGTCGTGGAGTGCAACACTCACGCGGAGAGCGAGGGTTCGCACAACCGCTATGGCAACGGCTTCTACGATGAGCCAACGCTGTTGAAGACTGAATTGGAAGCGTGTCGCCGAATCAATCCCGACACGATGCGCTACTGGAAGATAATCAATCCCAACGTCAGGAATCACGTCGGACAATCCACGGCGTACAAGCTCGAGGCTAAACATACGGTCACGCCGATGGTGCGTGCGGAGAGCTTTTCCGGTCGGCGCGCCGGCTTCGTGCAGAATCACGTGTGGGTGACAGCATACGATCCCGAAGAGCGCTACCCGGCCGGCGAGTACATGAACCACTCTCGCGGTGGTGGGCTACCCGACTACGTCGCGCAGAACCGCTCGATCGAGAACGCCGACATCGTCCTATGGCATGTGTTCGGAATTCATCACACGGTCCGAACCGAGGACTTCCCGGTGCAGCCCTGCGTGGTGACCGGGTTCAAGCTGATGCCGAGCGGCTTTTTCGATCGCAATCCGGCTATCGATCTGCCGCCCTCGACGAATAAGGCGAGTTGCTGCGCCAAAGCGCACTCGTGATCGCTGGCCATACCGGCAACTGCTTGCTGAGGCTGGCCTGCGCGGCGAATCACGATCGGGAATTTGCGCCGCTCGCTCGCATCAGGTCTACTAGCTGCGACACGCCGACGATGTGTCGGCGACCGTAGGTAGCTGGTAATCGGGGAATCGAAGTCGCTTGGACAAGATGATCGTGCACGGGGGGAGGCCGCTCAAAGGCAGCGTGATCCTCAGCGGCAGCAAGAACGCGACGCTCCCCATCATGATGGCGTCCGTCCTCACCGACCAGCCGCTCAAACTCCACAATGTGCCGCGACTTCGCGACGTCGACACCGCAGTCGCGCTGTTGCAGGGCCTCGGCGTCAGTGCAGAGTGGACCGGAGCGCACGAGCTCTCGCTTCAGGCCGCGAAGATCACATCCACCGAGGCGCCCTACGAGCTGGTCAAAACCATGCGCGCGTCCTTCTGCGTGCTCGGACCGCTGCTCGCGCGGACCGGCAAGGGGCGTGTATCGACGCCCGGAGGATGCGCGATAGGAGCGCGGCCGGTAAATCTTCATATCGCCGGAATCCGAACTCTGGGTGCGCGCATCCAGATCCGACACGGCTACATCGAGGCGCACGCCGATCGACTTGAAGGGGCGCGGATCTGGCTCGACAACCCGAGCGTCGGCGCGACCGAGAACATCATGATGGCCGCAGTGCTCGCGCGCGGTCGTACGACGATCGAAAATGCCGCACGCGAGCCCGAGGTGCAGGAACTGACGCGTGCGCTGGTCACGATGGGCGCGCGGATTCGCGGCTCGGGCACGCACGTGATCGAAATCGAAGGCGTCGAGCGGCTGCATGGCGCCGACCACGAGGTCGTGAGCGATCGAATCGAGGCCGGCTCGATCATGGTCGCCGCCGCGATCACCGGCGGCGAAGTCGAGCTGCCCAACGCTCCGACGCACGAGCTCGAGGCCGTAATCGTCAAGCTCCGCGAGTCTGGAGTTTACGTGCAGGCCAACGGCGACGGCGTGAGTGTCGCGCGTGACGGCAAGTTGAAGCCCGTCGAGTTGCGTACGCTTCCATATCCCGGCTTTCCCACCGACCTGCAGGCGCAGATGATGGCGTTGCTGACACAAGCCAACGGCACATCGGTCATCACCGAGACCATTTTCGAAAACCGCTTCATGCACGCGCTCGAGTTGACTCGCATGGGCGCGGATATCCTAATGAAGGGTCCTACCGCCGTCGTGCGCGGCGCGGCGAAGCTGCTCGGAGCGCCGGTGATGGCGACCGATCTGCGTGCCAGCATGAGCCTGATCATCGCCGCACTCGCGGCCGACAACCAAACCGAAATCAGCCGCGTCTACCATCTCGACCGAGGTTACGAGGCGCTCGATGCGAAGCTCGGCGCTCTGGGGGCGCAGATCGAGCGTGTTAAGGATGAAGCATGAAGGTCCGTGTTATGAGGTCCCACACCGTCGAACACAAGCGGTTTATGCAGACGCTTGCCGCGCGGCGGGCGGGTAGCGGCGCGAGCGTAGACGATGCTGTCACCGCGATTATCGATGACGTGCGAAGGCGCGGCGATCGCGCGCTGGTCGATCTCACCGCGAAATTCGACGGAGTAAAGCTTCAACCCGCCGCGATCAAAGTCGCCGCGAGCGACTTGCATTCCGCGCTCAACCATCTGCCGGCAGCCGATCGCGATGCGCTCGAGCTCGCTGCCGATCGAATCCGCGAGTTCCATCGCCGCACCATGGACGATTCGTTCGTTTATCGCGATCGGATCGGGATGCGCCTCGGTCAGATGGTGCGTCCACTTCAGCGCGTTGGAATCTATGTCCCCGGAGGGGCGGGCGCGTATCCATCAACCGTCCTGATGAATGCGATTCCGGCCAAGGTCGCGGGCGTGGCGGAGGTGGTGATGGTCTCGCCGCCATCGAAAGACGGCGAGCGGGCCGTTGTGCTTGCCGCGGCAGCGATTGCGGGCGTCGACGAGTTCTATCGTGTCGGCGGAGCGCAGGCGGTGGCGGCGCTCGCATACGGCACTGACACGATTCGACCGGTCGACAAGATCGTCGGCCCCGGCAACGCTTACGTGCAGGCGGCCAAGCGCATGGTCTACGGCCTTTGCGATATCGACAAGATGGCGGGGCCGAGCGAGGTCGTCGTGATTGCCGACGCTGCCGCCCGCGCCGATTGGGTGGCAGCCGATCTGATCGCGCAAGCAGAGCACGGCTCGGGCGACGAATCAGCGGTGATGCTCACGCCCTCGGACGAGACCGCACATGCCGTGGCCGAGGCACTCGAGCGCGCGCTCAAGAGTTTGCCGCGCGCGAAGGCTGTAGAGACAGTGCTCACGCGGCGCGGCGCGATAATCGTCGTCGCGGACCTTGCCGAAGCATTCGATCTCGCCAACGAAATCGCGCCTGAGCACCTCGAATTGGACGTTCGAAATGCTTCGCGATGGCTGCCGCGGGTGAAGTCAGCCGGAGCGGTTCTCCTGGGCGCAATCACGCCGGCACCGCTCGGCGACTACCTCGCGGGACCGAATCACGTCCTGCCGACGGGCGGCGCGGCGCGGTTTGCCTCTCCCCTCGGTGCATACGATTTCCTCAAGCGAACCAGTATAATCGAAGCCTCGCGGGGTGCGCTGACGGAGCTTGGCCCGGCCGTTGCCCGCCTGGCGCGATTGGAAGGATTCGAGGGACACGCGCGCGCGATGGAGCTGCGCGACGGCGGCAGCAAGCGGAAGTCGGCGAGCAACAAGCGGAGCGCACATGGCAAGCAGGCGAAAACAATTACCGGCGGCTAATGGCCGCGCGAATGCAATCGTCGCCGCGGCCGACACGCCGCGCCGCGTCGCGGAAATCGCGCGCGAGACGCGCGAGACCTCGGTCGCGCTCGAGCTGAAGCTCGACGGCCAAGGCCGCGGTGAAATTGACACCGGCGTGCCGTTTCTCGATCACATGCTCGAGAGCTTCGCGCGCCACGGCTTCTTCGATCTGAAAATCACCGCGCGCGGCGACACGCATATCGACGAGCATCACACCGTCGAAGACGTGGCAATCGTGCTCGGGCGCGCATTCAAGCAGGCGCTGGGGGATCGCTCAGGAATCCGGCGGTTTGGCGAGGCGACGGTGCCACTCGACGAGGCCGTGTGCAGCGCGATCGTCGATATCAGCGGGCGCTCCTATCTCGGCTACAACGTGACGATCAAGCAGGAGCGAGTTGGAGCGTTTCAGACCGAACTCGTGCACGATTTCATGAAGGCCATGTCCGACCAGGTCGGCATGAACCTGCATCTCAATTTGCTGAGCGGCCGTAACCCGCATCACATTATCGAGGCCGAGTTCAAGTCGCTGGCGCGCGCGATGGACGCCGCGACGCAGCTCGAGCCGCGGCTTTCGGGCGTGCTCTCGACCAAGGGCACGCTCTCCTGACGCGCTTGTTCGAGCGATTCACCGTTATTCCGGCGATCGATCTGAAGGACGGCCAGGTCGTGCGTCTGATGCACGGCGAAATGGATCGCGCGACCGCCTACGCGAAGGATCCCGCCGCAGTCGCGCGCAATTTCGAAGAGCAAGGCGCGGCGCTGATCCACGTCGTCGATCTGAACGGCGCGATTGCTGGCGTGCCGAAGAATATCGATGCGGTTCGCGCCATACGCAAAGCGGTGCGCTGCGCGTTGGATGTGAGTGGCGGTCTTCGGACAATCGAGTCGATTCGCGCGGTCATCGCCGCAGGCGCCGACAGAATCTCGATTGGCTCGGCCGCGTTCCTCGATCCAGCCCTGGTGAAGCTCGCATGCAGGGAGCTTCGTGGCCGCGTGTTCGGTGCGATCGACCTGCGCGGAGGTCATCTTGCGATCAAGGGATGGGTCGAGACGAGCCAGCTCACGGTCGGCGAAGCGATCGCGCGCTTCAAGGAGGCGGGAGCGGCGGCCGTGACCGTGACGGATATCTCTCGCGATGGCACCCAAATTGGCGTCGACTCCCTCAAGATGGCGGCAATAGCGAGTGCTGCGCGGATTCCGCTGATCGCATCTGGAGGTGTGGCGTCGCTCGACGACATCAAGGGGCTCGCCGCTCATTTCGAAGATGGAGTCGTCGGCGTGATCGTCGGCCGCGCGCTTTACGAAGGAAACTTCACTCTCGCCGAGGCGATCGCGGCCGCAGCTTGACGTCAGGGTTCGCGCACCATCGCGGCGCGCGCCCGTCCATCACCGCGAGAATGTTATCGACCGCCATCGCGGTCATCCGTTCGCGCGTGGCGCGGCTCGCGGTGCCGATATGCGGTGTGATGACTACATTGGGGAACTTGAGCAGGGGGTCATCGCGGCGAATCGGCTCGGGATCGGTCACGTCGAGGCCGGCGCCGCCGAGGCGGCCTGATTTGAGCGCGAGTACGAGTGCCTTCTGATCAACGATTGGGCCACGCGCACTGTTGACCAGGATCGCGCCCGGCTTCATCCGCGCGAATTCCTTTACGCCGATCATGTGGCGCGTCTCGGGCCTGAGCGGCGCGTGAATCGAGACGAAATCAGATTCTTCGAGCAGCCGGTCGAGACTCACAGCGCGCGCTTCGAGACCTGAGGCGCCAGGCACCGCACCACGTTGTGAAGGGCGCTTCAGGTAGAGAATCTTCATGGCGAAGCCCGCAGCGCGGCGCGCCATGGCCTGTCCGATTCGACCCCATCCGATGATTCCAATCGTTGCGCCCGCGACATCCGTGCCGAGGAGAGTCTGGGGACCCCAGTTGTGCCGCCTTACTCCATGCAGTTCGCGATCTCCCTCGGTGAGGCGGCGCGCGCTCGCGAGCAGAAGCGCGAATGCGAGATCCGCGGTGGCGTCGGTGACGACACCCGGCGTGTGACCAACCGGGATTCCGGCGCGAGTTGCTGCGTCGAGGTCGACGTTGTCGAAGCCAACGGCGTAATTGCTGATGACCTTGAGATTCGCTGCCGCGGCGATGGCGGCAGCGTCGAGCGGGTCGTTCAGCATGGAAAGAATCGCGTCAACCCGCTCGAGCCGCGTCATCAATTCGGTGCGCCGCGGCGGCCTTTCGCGCGGCCAGACCTCAACTTCGGCGCGCGCGCGAAGGCGGCCGATCGCGTCGCCGGGGAGCGCCCGCGTCACGAAAACCTTCCAGCGTGCGATGTTGCGTGTCATTCGCCCGTCCTCCCCTGGTTCAAATCGTGGAAAACCTTTGCTATAGGCCTCGATTGTGTTGGATGCCAACGTCGACAAGATAATTTCGGTTGCCAAATCGAGCGGCCGGCCGGTCCTCTCCGAAATCGACAGCAAGCGCCTGCTTGCGGCGATGGGGCTTGCTGTAGTCGTGCCTGAGGCGGCGACGACGGCCGATGACGCCGCGCGCGTTGCCGCGAAGCTCGGCTTTCCGGTCGTGCTCAAGGTGCTGTCGTCCGCGGTCACGCACAAGAGTGACGTCGGCGGCGTCGAGCTGAACATCGAGGATGAAGAGGAGACGCGCGCCGCGTTCCAGCGAATCCGCAAGAACCTGCTGGATCGCGCGCCCGGCGCGCCGTTCGAGGGTGTCGCGATCGCTCCGATGGCGACGCCAGGAGTCGAGCTGCTGCTCGGCGTCACGCGCGACGAACGCTTTGGGCCACTCGTAATGGTCGGGCTCGGCGGTACGCTGGTCGAGGTGATGAAGGACACGGCGCTTCGCCTTGCGCCGGTGAGCGGGCGCGAGGCGCTCGCGATGCTTTCCGAGCTGCGGGGCGCCGCGATTTTGAAGGGAGTGCGCGGCGCCGCTGCGGTCGATGCGGAATCAATCGCAAACCTGGTCGCCCGGGTTTCAGAACTTGCGGTTGCGCATCCGGAGATCCGCGAGCTGGATCTGAATCCGATCGTTGGTTATCCGAACGGTTTCGCGATCCTCGACGCTCGCATCGCAATCGACAGCGAGCCGCCGAAGCCGGGTATCGTGGATTCGCGGCACGCCGCCCGCGTCGAGAATCTTGCGCGCGCATTCAAGCCGCGCGCAGTCGCCGTGATCGGCGACAAAAAGATGGGCGGGTACATGTGGCTCCGCGCGATGCGCGGGCTCAAGACCAAGCTCTACTCGGTGCAGATCGATCCCAACGAAATTCCCGGTATCGAAGCGATGGGCGTCGAGAACAAAAAGAGCCTCGCCGAGATCACCGAGCCGATCGACTACGCCGTGAGCGCTGTACCACGGCAGGTAGCGCCGCGAATCCTGAAGGACTGTATCTCGAACAAAGTCGGCTCGATTGGATTCTTCACGTCGGGATTCTCGGAGACCGGCGAGGAACTGGGCATTCGGCTCGAAGGTGAGCTGCGCGAGCAGGCGCTCGGCTCCGATATCGCGCTGGTCGGCCCGAATTGCATGGGCCTCTACAACCCCGGCGTTGGGCTTTGCAACTATCCCGAAGAATATGTCGGCGAAGCGGGTGACGTCTGCTTCATCTCGCAGAGTGGCACGCACACGATAAACTTTTCGATGCAGGC
>JASHPB010000092.1 GCA_030038355.1 Candidatus Binataceae bacterium | reverse complement strand
GTGGTCGTGCGCATGCCAGCAAGCTGGAGCAAGAACCGTCCGGCGCGTCCACAAGTGAAAGTGACGGTGGGCAGCAAGACACCCGCGCGGCTCGGAATGGATGCTCTGCTCGACTTCCAGCTAGAGGTAACGCTCGACGGGGAGAGCCTTTCGAAGGCAGAGATGCAGCGGCTGTTGGCCGAATCGGAAGGGCTCGCTTTCATGCGCGGCAAGTGGGTCGAGGTCGACCGAGAGCGCCTCGCCGCCACGCTGGAACGATTCGAGGCGATCGAGCGCCGTGCAGCCGATGAGGGTCTATCGTTTAGCGAGGCCATGCGTCTTCTGGCCGGCGCCGACATTGGCGGTGATGGAGCCGCAGATGCGGCCACCATCGATTGGAGCGAGACCGTAGCCGGGCCGTGGCTTGCAAAAACGCTGGCAGGGCTGCGTCACCTTGATGGGCTCGCTCGTATTCATCCCGGGCAATCGCTCCGCGGCACGCTGCGCCCTTATCAACAGACGGGTATGCAATGGCTCTATCTGCTTGCCCAGCTCAAGCTCGGGGCATGCCTTGCCGACGACATGGGTCTCGGCAAGACCATTCAGGTGCTGTCGCTGCTGCTGGTGCTCAAAGAGGAATCCAGGCACGCACCTAAGCCGAGCTTGGTGGTAGCACCTGCATCTCTGCTTGCGAACTGGGTTGCGGAGATCGCGCGATTTTCGCCCGATCTCAAAGCGGTCGTGGCCCATCCTTCGGCAATGCCGGCAGCGCAATTGAAGGTGGGTCCGGCGGGAACCCTGGCCGATGCCGACCTCGTCATCACCAGTTACCACTTCCTGACGCGTATCCTCTGGTTCGCTTGCACGCCCTGGCGGCTCGTGATTCTCGACGAAGCGCAGGCCATTAAGAACCCCGCGGCCAAGCAGACGAAAGCGGTCAAGGCGCTTAAGGCCGATGCGCGCATCGCTCTCACCGGCACACCCATCGAGAACCGGCTCGGCGAACTCTGGTCGATCTTCGATTTCATCAATCCTGGCCTGCTGGGATCGTCCAGTCAGTTCGCGCGATTCGTAAAGAACCTCGCCCGGCGGCCTCAGAACCCTTACGGACCCCTGCGCAACCTAGCGCGCCCGTACATTCTGCGACGGCTCAAGACCGACAAGAATATCGTTGCCGACCTACCCGACAAGACCGAGGTCAAGACCTTCTGCTCACTGAGCCGCAAGCAAGCGGCGCTCTACCAGCAGGCGGTGGAGGATCTTGGCCAGCAACTTGAGCAGGTCGATGGAATGAAGCGGCGGGGACTGGTGCTCGCATACCTCATGCGACTGAAGCAGATCTGTAATCATCCTTCGCAGTGGCTTGGCTACGGCGATTGGGCCGAAGCCGACAGCGGCAAGTTCGTGCGTCTGCGCGACCTCGCGGAGGTCATCGCGGCGCGGCAGGAAAAGGTGCTCGTCTTCAGCCAATTCAAGGAGACGACGGAGCCGCTGGCGGCGTTCCTGGGCTCCGTGTTCGAGCAATCGGGCCTCGTGCTCCATGGCCAGACGGAGGTGAAGCGACGGCAGGAACTGGTGCGGCGTTTCCAGGAAGATGAGACCGTCCCGTTCTTCGTGCTCTCGGTCAAGGCAGGTGGTGTCGGGCTCAATCTGACTGCGGCCTCCCATGTCATCCATTTCGACCGATGGTGGAATCCTGCGGTCGAGAGCCAAGCCACCGACCGCGCGTTCCGCATCGGACAAACCAGAAACGTGCTCGTGCACAAGTTCATTTGCCAGGGCACCGTCGAAGATAAAATCGACCAGATGCTCGAGTCGAAGAAGCAACTGGCGAACGACTTTCTCGAAAGCGGAGCGGAGATGCTGTTAACGGAGTTGAAGGACGAGGAATTGCTCAAGTTGGTGGCGCTTGACCTCGGTGTGGCGATGCAGGAGGGCTAATCGGTGAGGTATTACGAATGGCGGCCGTATGTGCGGGTGGCGGAGAGGCGGCTCATGGCCGCGAAAAAGCTCGCCAAGCTCGGGAAGAACGGTCAACCCGCCTCGCCTGTGAGGATCGCGGGCCGGGCGATTGCCACGTCCTTCTGGGGCAAATCGTGGTGCAGCAATCTCGAGCGATACAGCGACTACCGGAATCGGTTGCCACGAGGCCGAACCTATGTCCGTCACGGCTCCGTGCTCAATTTGGAGATCGAAAAAGGCAAGGTGTCGGCGATGGTCAACGGCTCCGACCTCTACTCGGTGACCATCACCATCGCGCCTGTCACGGCAAGACGATGGAGGGCCATTTGCAGGGATTGTGGGGGGACCATAGATTCGCTCGTTGAGTTGCTGCAGGGCCGTCTTTCCAAAGGCGTCATGGACCGGGTCTGCCGGGAGGCCGATGGGCTTTTCCCCTCGCCCAAGGAGATCAAGCTCTCCTGCAGCTGTCCCGACTGGGCCGCCATGTGTAAGCACGTCGCCGCCGTGTTCTACGGCATCGGCGCCAGGCTCGACCAAGAGCCCGCGCTTCTCTTTGAGCTGCGCGGTGTCAACGAAAACGAACTGCTCGCAAACGTCGGACAAGGACTGCCGCTTAAAGGAGCGGGGCGGGCGACAACCAAGGTGCTTGATGATAGTCATGTCGCCGGCCTGTTCGGGCTGGAAATGGTCGAGGCTGTGAGATCCGATATTCCTGCCAGCACGAAGAGTCCTCGACCAAGCGAAACGAGGGGTCCGAAGACCCGTGCTGGAAAAGAGGCTTCGCCTTACAAAGGAGGGCAACGGAAGAACTACTAACCGGCAAGAAACCCCGCCACTAGCACAGAGCGCGACAACCAACGAAAAAAGCGCATGCAGCTGAGAGGCATACCCCATCCCCGGAGCGCTTCCAAGCCGCCAACGATTGAGCCGACGATCCTGAGAGCCAACCGCAGCCAGTTTCGTTAAGCGCCGTGCTTTGGCGTGTGGCGAATTGCTGATTGCGCGAGAAAATAGGTGATTCGGCGCATACAGTTGAAGAAAAATGCTCAAATAGCGGCGCCATAGAAAGTACTGGCGATCGCAAGGTCAGGGAGCCGGCGATCTGCGACCCGCGCGAGAGAGGTGGCACCTTCTGGCGGATCCCGAATTACTATGGCCGACAAATCTAAGGCGTTTGAACTCCTGGTCGAAGATCTTCCATCCACTCAAGGGAGGTTTCCTTTTTCGTGCAATTGAATGTCTTTCTGGATTGAAAAGCGGCAACTGACGGGCCGGTATGCGAGGAACCTAAATCCACCCGCGGTTGGTCAGGTGATTTGCAACGAACGGCTGCGCCATTTCACTCCCGAAGGCGACGTTTTAGATGGTTTCGGAGCGCTGGGGATCCCAATTGGCCTAGGTTACGGAACTTTGAGGTAGTGTTCGACTCGGTATAGGTTTCGTCTCGATAGCCATCGCTAAGAACCAGCTATTGCGGCAACCTCCTCAGTGAAGTGGCAAATGGTCGCGGTAGGTTTATGTGTGGAGGCGAGAGTCGTGCTCGACCCGGCGCTGGGGGCGCTGCAAAGGGCGTTGATTCCACGCGAGCCGTGGTGATGAGGCAGGGCGAGATCTGGTGGGCGACGCTGTCGGTGCCAGGGCTTCGGAGCCGGATATCGATGTCCGGTACAAATCGTGCCGGAGAAGATCTCGATTTGTCGCTCGACGAGGGCTCCAGTCTTGCCCGCGTCGCCCGACGTCATCCGCGCGCTGGCTGGGCAGAGGTAGCGAAGCGCATTGCCGAGAAGATGTCCTTGTCTGGCCCGAGTTCCGCAACGCCGACGAACAGCAATTGGTGCACTCCCGTCTTCGCCAAAATAAGCAGTGGCAACATCGAGCAGATGGTCAACTTCGCGTAGGGCGAAGTTCAGGGCCGTTTGCTGAGTCCAGCGCTAGAGCAATCAAAGGTCGCCCACGCGACACAACTTTTCGGAAACCTCCCTCATCACCGTCTGCGGCAGTCGGCCGAGTAGGCGAAGCAACCGTCGGCGATCAATCGCACGCGACTGATCGACCATCACCTCGCAGACGCGAGCGTTGCCGGCTATCCTTGCCGGCAACTCGACGCGCAGCATGTTCTCTCCGGCGAGTCGGGTGGTACAGGGAAGGATCCAGGTACTCGGATGATCCGTCTCGTTGAGCAGATCGGACTGGACCACGACTACCGGCCGAACCTTTCCCGCTTCGCTTCCGCGTCGAGGATTCAAGTCAGCCGACCAAAGCTCCCCGCGCCGCGGCGAGCGGTCAGGCATCTTCGAGGCCCTCAGCTACCAGCGGATCAAGTTCTTGCACCGCTTCGCGGGTCGAAAATCGCACTCGCGCCGAGGCTTCCTGGAATTGTCGGCGAAGCGCCTCTCGAGATATGGATTCTTCCAGTAGTTTAAGCGAGCGGCGAATAACTTCGGTGTTGGAGCGAGCCTTGAGAAGCCGTCTCAAGCGGCGGACTTGCGCGTGCTCTTTAGCGGGCAGGGTGAAGGATGATTTCCCGATGGTATTGGCTTTCATGCTTATTTCATACCCGTAAAGACATCATCGGTGCAAGGTTAACCGGGGAACCGACGTCTCCTGCGCAGCACGCAGTGCATCTCAGCCTGCGGCCGCTTTCTTCGCCTGCTCCGCAAACTGGCGCGCAACTTCGTTCCGTTCGACTGAATGGACTAATGGCAGGATCGGAACGGAACCTCGACGACGTCGAATCAGGAGTGCCACGGTCCCTACGATTCATTGCTGATGAGTGAAGCAACCCGAAGAGCAGTGAAGCGATAAACGGAAGCCTCGAGGCCACGTCTAAAATCTACTCTTTTTGGCGCCTTCGCAGGCTCCGACCCGAAATGCTTCGTTTTGCAAATCTTGATTGTAGCGATTAATTCGTTTCTCCTAGCTTTCAAATATTGTACTCTTGCGAGAAGGCTGCGTCTCGCAGGGTTGAAGAGCAGAAAACTGGCTTGCACCTACGCCGTCGGGCAATACGTGGCCGCGGGCCGGCTGAAGCAATGGCCAAGCTCAAGTAGAAGACCTTTGAATCATCCAGATGGATCAACTGCGCCCAGTGGAGCGGCTCATCGTCGAGGTTCTGGCGGATAACCTGACCGATAGCTATTCGACCAAGCCGGACAACTGCTCTCCGGAGTTCAACAACGTCATGAACGCAGGGGCGACGGAGATCTCTGGCACCTCCCTATGCTGCGCACAGCTCGGGCTCGCGCTGATGCTCACCGCGGAGGCCGGGGCCATCCGTCACAAGCTGCTCTTCGACGCGGGGCCAGATGGCGGTGTGCTGATTGCCAACGCGGCTCGGCTCGGAGTGTCGTTCGGTGACATCGCGGCCGTCGCGATCACTCATGGCCATTGGGATCACATGGGCGGCCTGCTCGCCGCGCTCGACGCCGTGCGCCGCCACGATCCCGCGCGTCGGGTACCATGCCACGTAAATCCCGGGATGTTCGTCGAGCGCGGGGCTCGGCTCAGCAACGGTATGATCGCGCCGTTCCAGAAAGTGCCCTGCCCTGCAGAGCTCGCGGTGCAGGGTGCGGAGGTTGTCAATGATCAAGACGCGCGCACGCTGCTTGACGATTTCTTCTACCTGAGCGGCGAGATCCCGCGCATCTCGGAGTTCGAGACCGGGCGGGACGATCATCTTTGCCGCGATAGCCGATCCTCGCCGTGGCGTCCGGATCCGCTGATCATGGACGAACGCTATCTGGCGGTGAAGGTACGCGGCAAAGGCATGATCGTTTTCAGCGCCTGCTCGCATGCCGGGATCGTCAACGTTCTGCTCGACGTGCAACAGAAATTTCCCGCAGTGCCGATTCACACCGTGATCGGCGGTCTACATCTCGGCGGCGCAACGATGGAGAGGCGCATCGCGCCGACGGTGGCGAATCTCAGGCAATTCCACTGCAAGCAGATCATCCCGGCGCATTGCAGCGGATGGCGCGCCGTACGCGCGCTCGCTAACGAATTCGGCGAATCTGTCGTGAGCCAATCCGCAGTTGGCAACCGCTATGCGTTTTGAGTCATCTTCCGGCGAGGTGCTCGATAAACCAGTCGTGCGCGGGCCTCGAAGCGGGCCGATAGAACTGATCGTAAATCGCGTAGTGCCTGCAGGGAACGTGACGTAGCGGGCTGGACTTTCACGCGCGAATCGTGCGCCGAGGTGAAGGCGACGTGGCCGCCGCCATAGCTTGAACCCTAGAGCCCCGATCCTCTCGCGATCGACCTGCGGCTCGCCTTCAAGGTAGTCGAGACAGCTCGTGATATCGCGGACCGATCGGCGGCAGTCGGCCGAATAGGCGAATCACAAATGGATTCCCCTTAACAGCTTTTGCGTTCGCGGCTTGCTCGCAGATTCAAAAACACCGGCCGCATCCAGTTCAGGTCCTTGTGCGTCAACCCCGAGACGCCTCGGATCCACTTCGTTGGCCGTTACTGCCAGGCTTCGCTGAAGGTTTCTGTAGCACCCGTTTCAGGGTTAACCAACAACACTTCGACCTGACTGTAATTGCCCTTGGGGAAGAAGACGTAGCCGTTGGCAACGAAGTTCCGACGGAGGTCCCCGGGCTTGAGGGCGAGCGCGTCGATCTGCTGATCCGCCTGCTGGTCGGCTTTGTTCTGGCCCGCTGTTGCGCCGTAGAAGGCGCCCCACCCGCCGCCAATGCCAGTGCCAATCAGCGCACCAGCACCGGGAGAATTG
>JASHPB010000011.1 GCA_030038355.1 Candidatus Binataceae bacterium | reverse complement strand
GTCTGCCGGAAGCCGAATGAACACGCGCCACGCAGCCGCGCTCACCTTGGTCAGCTGGTATTCGGCAATCCCCCCGTTTCACCAGCGCCGCGGCTTGCTCGACGATAGCGCTCATTGAAAAAGCGGGGTTATTGCTGGATCGTTCGATACGGGCGGAAGGTGCGAGTACGAAATTGTCAACGGGCAACGCCACCTAGGCAGCGAAGATCTCACTCACATTCGGCGCATTGTTTGGGCGATGTGCGTCGCCGGCGACGATCCTCGTCTGAACAAAAATTAGGCTGGCAATTGATTGTGAAATCGAGTTCAGGGGCGCGAATCTCGCGCTATGCGGCGAGCGCGCCAGCGCCCCGATGATTGAAAACACCCAGAATCGTGCGACGCCGGCCGCGACAGCGGTTCATGCAGGAATCACGGACACCAAACTGTCTCGCTGTCAGCGACAAGGCCCCGCCCGGGTATTGGCCATTTCGGTTGATTGCCCTGAAGGTCAGCCGACTATTGTCTGCGGCTTCTGGTCTTAGAGCAGGCAAATCATCAGACCTCGGTTGCGGTTCGCAACGATGTGCCGGGAATAGAAGTCATCAAGTAACTGGCGCGACTCGGCGATGATGTCCTACGTCGCTGCCAAGGTCTCGGCCACACCGTCAAGCTGTGATCGTCCGGCGTCCATAGAGCACGCCTTTATTCCTGAATGGCCGACAAGCAAACGAGCAAATCAAATCGCGACTCGATCGACGTCTCCTGCTTTTTCCTAACGACGCGGCCCGGTTAACTCCGCTGCAGCAAAAACGTCGCGAGTGGTTCGTAGCGCGAGCCTTCATCCGACAGGTGACTCCGATAGAGCGTGAGCGACTCGATGCGCGAGATGCCGAACTCGCGCTCCGCCATCGCGCGCGCCGCATCGCGCAAGGTGGCGCTCGGCCGGCGCCCGCGCACGCGGCCGATCGTCAGATGCCCGTTCCATCGCTTTTGCTCGCGCTCGAAGCCGCATAGCGCGGCGGCTTTGTCGATGCGCGCCGCCAGCGCGGCGAGCGTTCCGGACTCGATGCCGCGGATACCGACCCAAATCACAGCAGGATGAGCAAGGTTGGGGAAGGCGCCGACGCCGCGCGCACTCGCGTCGAACTCGCTGGTCGCCGTCGCCACGTCGTGGAGCGCCTCCGCCAGCGGCTCGAGGCGGCGCGGATCGACGGCAGGGCCGAGGAATTTGAGCGTGACGTGCAAGTTGGCGGGCTTGACCCAGCGCACCGCGTCGCCGCTCGTTCCGCGCAGTTCATCGATCGCGGCGCCAATCGCGGCGACGGATTTTGAATTCATCCGGACCGCGATAAACGCGCGCACCGATCCCGTATCGCTCGTCGGAAAGTCGTCTCGCGAATGCATCCGCGGCCCGCCACCGCCCTCACTCCAACCCATCAGCTACTTCGATAGTTCCCACTCGGCCAGTGGCAGCCGGTCGTTGCCGAAGAACATCGAGCCGTTGACGAACATCGTGGGCGAGCCGAAGCCGCCTCGCTCAATCAGTTCATCGGTGTTGGCACGGAGCTTCTCCTTGTACTCGGGCGACGCGATCTTCTCGAAGTATTCTTTTTCATCGAGGCCGACGTCGTGCACGATCGCGCGCAGCACGTCGTCCTGGCTGATGTCACGATTGTCGCCCCAGTAGTTCTCGAATACGCGGCGCGAGTATTTGGAAATGAGACCGTGCTCGTGCGCGACGAACGCCCCGCGCATGGCTTTCACAGAGTTCACCGGGAACACGCTCGGGTTGCCGATCTTGATGCGGTAGAATTTCGCCCAATCTTGCAAGTCCTTGACGTAGTACTTCGCCTTCACGGGGACCGGCTTCTGGCGCGACTCGTACACGGAAGGATTGACGGTGTTGAAGAGCCCGCCGACGAGGATCGGCTTCCAGACGAGCTCGGCATTGTGGCGGCGCGCGACCTCTTCAATTTTGGTGAACGCAAGATAGGTCCAGGGGCTCGAACAGTCGTAGAAGAACTCAAGTTTTTTCGCCATCGCGATTGTTATCTCCCGGGCGTGGGCTCGATGCGCCATCAGCATGGCAGAGAGCGGCGTGAATTATCCAGCGTTGGTCCTGGCGCGCATCACCTTTGCGCCGTCGTCGACTTCGATCAGTTCGGCGCGCACATAACCGATAAATGTCGCGGACTGAATCATGAGCGGCAAATGGCGGCTGTCGGCGGAGATCCAGAGTACGGTGTCGCGGCCCTCGCCCTTCAGGTTTCCATCGCTCCAGTAGAGAACATCCGGAACGATGCGCCAGGCGTCGAATTCGCCGATCGGCACGTGTACATGCTCGCGCTCGGTCACGTCGAAGGAAAACACGTAGCGCTCGGTGCCGCTGAAGACGTCGAAGTTGTAGGTTTTGCCGGCAGCGAGCGGCTGCGACAACGCCATGATGCCGCCGGAGATCATCCCCCAACCGTTGTCAGCGATGAACTCGCGGCTCGAGGAGCCGCGCGCATTCTTCCTCGTGATCGTCACGCGATCTTCGGCGCGATCGAAGGCGACGAAGTAATCGTCGTTGCGGTGGTTTTCGCGTTGCGCGATGTACATCATGCGCGGCGCGAGGTCCCGCCGGCCGATATCTTCCTTCACGTAGTCGCGCATCTTGTAGAAGAGGTCGGCCAGGGGGCTGGTCTGGACCCAAGCCTCGGCAACCCAGATTGAATCGTCCTTGGGATTCGAGTGAAGCTTTAGGTGGGCCGAGGCGGCCGGGATGCCGAGCCATGACGCCTCGAACACGAACTGCTCGCCGTCATGAAACGGCATCGGTCCGGGCGGATACACGGGTAGGTGCGACTTGATTTCCGACGGCAGCGCGCTGGGCGTCGGCTTGGCTTTGGGCTGGCGTTTGCGAGCGGAGGCCGATTGCGTCCACAGTGGCGGAACGACCAGGCACAGAATAATTGCGACTATTGGCAGCGCAATAGAGCATAAACTGCTGAGTTGGCGTCGTGCATCTGATACTGGTGCACACCGCTTTCTTGCAATCAGCTTTCCCATCGCGAATAATTTTCATCGTTTGCGGAGGGAAAGAACAATGGTCAAGACCCGACTTTGGCTGGTCATTTCCGCATCAGCAGCCGCCTTCCTGATTCCGCACCTCGCGTGGGCGCAATACGGTGGTCAAGGTCTCGGCAGCGCGCTGTCCGGCGACGCGATGTCGCATCAAGGCATGGTGCATCCAGGTGTCGACGACAATCCTGCAGCCTATGCCTCAAAGGAAACTCCCTTCAAGATAATCAAGGACGTCAAGCTCGGACTCAAGGACGCGGATCCTAACGTCCGGGTTCAGGAACTGCTCAAGCTGCGCAACCTCCAGGATCCCGAAGTCAATCCAATTCTGATGGAGTCGATGGCCGACCCCGACATCCGGGTCAAGATGAAGGCGATTGACATTCTAGGTGCGCGCGAGGCCAACGCCGCGGTGACGCCGATGTCGCAGATGCTGTTCCTGCGCTCGACCGAGCCAATCGTCAAGCTGCACCTGGTCGCGGCGCTTGGCCGAATCGGCGACTCGGACGGCACGCTGCCGATCATGCAGTATCTTCAGGAAGACCAGGATGAAAAGTCGCGCGGCACTGCCGTGTTCGCGCTCGGTGAAATCGGCAGCGACAAAGCGTCTTCGCTGCTGACCACGATATCGGAGGAAGATCGCAGCCCGATGGTGCGGCGGCTCGCCAAGGAAGCGCTCAAGAAGGTCGACGGCGATCTGCCGACTGAGCGCCAGCGCGAGGTGGCACAGAAAACTCCGACCGACAG
>JASHPB010000091.1 GCA_030038355.1 Candidatus Binataceae bacterium | reverse complement strand
CGAGCACGACCAGCTTCGACGAGTACGTGTCGCCGAACCGCTCGATAATCGTGCGATGATGCGCATGCTCCATCACGCAAACCACGTCGGCCTCTTCGAGCAGCTCGGCGGTGAGCTGGTTTTTGGCCCAGCGCTCGGTGCCCGCCGAGGTCACCCACATCGGGAGCGCCATTTCCGCGAGCAGCATTGCGGCGGTCGGGCTGCGGTCTAGATTGCCCGAGCAGACCATCAGGACTTTCTTCATCACGGCCGAGGATTTTAGCATAGCCGAGCCCACCGACAGCCCGCCAGTTAGCTGCAGGAATAGTCAGGGCTTAATCGCCACAGCGATGATACCCTGGCGAACCGTCTGCAATGGCAGCGCGCTAGCCAGTTCAATTTTTATGTCGGCGCGAGCGGCCTCGCGAAGTTCCACCGGCAGATGTCCCAGGAAATTCCCGAACGAGCTCGCTTCTGAAAACTGAATCATCTCGTCCGGCGAAGCTTCCGGATGTTCGCGCTGCCGTAGCTCGAGTCTGGCGATCGTGAAGCCCGCTTCGGTGAGATGATCCCGCAACTCTTCAGGAGTCACATGATAAGCGACTGCTCCCGAAGCTCGTTGATACTGATCATAAGGCGGCCGCTTCATCACGCGTTCGCGAACTGCATGCAGCGGGTTTGAATTGCCTTTTGCTCCGCTCATGATAGCTAGGCGACCACCGCTTTTGAGAACCCGAAAAATCTGCTGAAGCGGCACTCGCTTGTCCGGCAGCCAGTGAAAGACGGCATTCATGTAAGCCGCGTCAAACCAGTTTTCCTTGAATTCGCTGAGATCGTTGGCATTGGCAACCTTGAAGCTTAGACCTAACTGGCTCCTTCGATTTGCAATGTCTATTCTGAGCGGCAGTGGATCGATTCCGACCACGCAACCAGTCGGACCTACAAGGCTGGCTGCATACTCCGCAAGTAGACCGGTTCCCGCTCCGACATCGAGGACATTTTCGCCACGACTGAGAGCCAGTTCGGCGATTAATCGCTTTCCCGCTCGAAACTGGCGCTCCACTGAAACTTTTTCATATTCCTCGGCGAGTTGCTTGGTATCGAGCTCGAGACTAACCGGCGGCATCTATTCTCCTGCTGCGTTGCATTTTTCGTTGATGCAGACATGCTACGTGAATCCTTTGGCAGAGGCACGTAGCGAATGACGATCGTCCGCCAATCTGGTGATCGAGCAACATCGGTGTTGGCCGGCAACCGGTCAGGTCTACAGAGTCTAATCTCGTCCTTGCCTTTGGGTTTGGACCGCACAACCTCCCTGGCGGAGCGGTCGCATCGCATCCTCGGCAGTGTTTTCGTCTGGGACAGCGGCGGCACCGGCTAAAAATTGAAATGAAACTCTTCAACGATATTTTAGGACCGGCAAGGACCATCTGACCTTCGAGCGCGTGGTCGGCATCGTCAGCGCATTTTGCTACATCGTGTCCTGATGCGTGCAGGTTTAAGAGCAACGGCAGTTCTCGCCCGCGGACGCCGACACCTACGGCAAGGGCCTCGCTATCGTGCTGCTGACGATGGCGAGCGCGGTGATGATCAAGAAATCGGCCGAGCCGAAAGCCAAGGTGCGCGAACTGGAAACGGTGACAGGTGAGCTGGGACGCGACCGCCGGCCTCGCGATGGGGTGCTGACGATCGCCGGGCTCAACGCGGGAACGCTCAAATGGCTGCTCGACCGCCAGCGGCAGGGACTCGACAGCGAGGCCGCGCGCTGGAACGACCTCGAGTGGTGGCTCTACGAGCTGCGCGCGTCGCTGCCGCTCGAATACGTCCGGCGCGAAGACTGAATTCGCTTCAGCGGCACGCTCGACGCCAAGGGCTACCAGATCGATCGAACCGCCTCAGCCGCTGCAGCAGAGCGTTCGACCGCCAGCTCGCCGCCTTGAGAATCGCGACGGAGCAGGCGCGGAAGGGTGCGAGCAGTTCGAAGGCGACGAGGCCTCGAGGCAGGAAGCGCTGATGGGCCTGGTGCAGACCGAAATTGTTCAACCTGCTGGTGGATGTCACCGAACACAGGTTTCCCTCGCGTTCTGGAAAAAAGGAAACGGAGCGCGATGACCGTTCTCACGGCGATCGATCTTGCCGCGGTCGCGCGCACGGTCGGCGGGCTGGTCAAAACCTCGATTGCGCATCAACAGTGGGCGGCGAAGCTGAAGCAGAAAGTGACGGTCGAGGTTTGGCAACAGCGGCGAAGAACATCGAGACGCTCATGAGCAAGGGTCTGAGCGATTGCGGCAGACAAAATCCGGGACGCACTGCTGAGATCAAAGTGTGATTTTCCAACTTGTCTTTCTCTGTCTAGTCATGTCCCAGACAATCAATTCCTTCACAGACTCTGAGCGAAGCAACGGATACCGCGCGGTGCCTGCGCGCGCAATTTCGCGGAGCGCAATTTCGCTGAGCGTAATGAGTGTCATGGAGGATGATCGTTCGCTTTGGTCCATTGTTCGTTGCGCGCGCTGACAACAGCGGCGCACGAGACGCTTCGCTTCGCTCAGAATGACAAACTACCTTTTCGTTGCATCTCTTCTGACTAGTTGAGATCAGTCGAACAGGGCCGTGCTCAGGTAGCGCTCGCCCGAATCGGGCAAAATCGCCACGATCGTTTTACCGGCGTTCTCGGGACGTTTCG
>JASHPB010000090.1 GCA_030038355.1 Candidatus Binataceae bacterium | reverse complement strand
ATACGTGCCACCGAATGGTGATGTCGAAGACCTCCAGGCCAGGATTCGCGCGGCCGCTGCCGAGGGAACATAGACGAGCCATGGAAAGTAGCTCTCGTCGCGAGGATCAACGGGTCGGCGAGATACCAGATGTGCGGATCGTAAAAGTGCGCGGCCAGTTGGAGGTTTAGGATGTTGTCCTTGTCCTTGTCGGCCAGATAGATCCAGCGATGGAACGAGTGGCGCCAAAAGCGGAATCGAAAGGAACGAAATCGCAAAACGCCGACAGGAGACAAATTCCAAGTGGAACGATACGCGGCGTGATCGCGTCGCGAACACTCGTCGGACCCGTCGCGTTGCTGGCAGAAGGATAAGTAGCCGGCGCGAGGCGGCGCATAGCAATGCTACCGCGGGCGGATGAGGGTCGCGGCAGGATACGATTCGTTACCAGCGCGTCCGTGCGGCGCGCCGCTGCTCCCTTCCCGGCGCGGGAAGGGGTTGGCGGTTAGGTTGGGCCTCTTTCTTCTGAAAAGGCAAACACAGAATCCGACCTAAGCCACCTGCCCTTCCCCAGAGGAAGGGAAGTTTGACGCGCTCCCCACTTAATGCGCTGGGGTACCCTTGCTGTGGCCTTCGCGCTCGCGATAGCTCAAGAGCGGCTGGAGCGATCCGACCGACTCGGGCTTGGCTGGGGCCGGTAGCGGCCGCGAGCCGGGCGTTACCTCGAACGGCGAAGTGAGATTCAGCTCCTTACCAATCTGCCGCACCGCCGGCATCACTTCTTTCGCGATCAATTTGATGTTGTTTATGCGATCCTCTTTGGAGATCGGCCCGTCATTCTGCCAGAAGGCGAAGATCCCTGGGCGCAGCACTTCCAGCACCACACGAAGCTTCTCGATCACCGTGTCCGGCGTACCGCAAATCACCTGCATCGAATGCTCGACCTGCGGGAACGCATCGAACACCTGCTTGCGCACGGCGGCGATGTCAACCGTCTTCTCCCGCTCCTGCCACACCGCGGAGCGATGATCGACCTGTGCGCTGGAAACCTGCTCGCGCGCCGAGCCGCCGTTGGCGTGGCCGTTTTTCTTTTCGGCGCCATCGCCGCCAGGATTGCCCAGCGAAGCCCACGGGCTGCCCTTGTCCGAGTCAGGATCGCTGAACTGCGTTGCGATTCGCGCGGTCGCCGCCTTCGAATTGTAGCCCGGCGGGAACATGAACTGCGGACGCCCGAACAGGCTGTAGCCGATTCCCGCACCGCCAAACATGTCGTACTTGGCGATCTCACGCGCCTTCTCGTCGGTTTCTGCAACGTACACCTTCTGCAGGTAGCCGAAATTCTCCGGACCTACCTGGTAACCCTGCTTCGCCGCCGCGTCGCGATAGAAGTTCCAGAGTTCAACAGTAGGTTCAAGGAAGGTTGCGAGCGCGATGTATGGATAGCGATGCAACGCGCACCATTCCACCGTCTCAGGACTCAGGAGGCCGGGAATCCAGATCGGAGGATGCGGCTTCTGGAGCGGCAGGCACCACGGATCGACAAATCGATAATGGAAGTGCTTGCCCTCGTAGCGAAACGGCCCCGGCTTGGTCCACGCCTGCATGATCACTTCGTGAGCCTCGTTGAAGAGCTCGCGATTGAAGGCAGGATTGGCATTGGATGCGAATTGCTCACTGCCGCCGCCGCGAACCCATCCGCTGACCAGCCGCCCGCCGGAGATCATGTCGATGATACCGAGTTCCTCGGCGAGGCGGAGCGGGTTGCCGACAATCGGAATCGGATTGCCGAGCAGCACGATCCTGACGCGCTTGGTGATGCGCGCGAGAATCGACGCTTCGACGTTCATCACCGAGCCCATGCAGAACGCGGTGTCGTGATGCTCGTTCAGCATCACGCCGTCGAAGCCGAGTTCCTCGGCGAGGACCTTCTCATCCAGGTACTCGTTGAGAAGCTGTGCACCCTTCGCCGAATCGAAGTGCTTGTTCTCGATACCGAAGTAGCCGTTCTTGATGACCTCGTCGTTCGGCACGTAACGATAAGGGCGTTCGGTAAAATACATAGTATGCATCAACAGTCCTCCCTCGGTTATGAGCCGAGAAAATCTCGCGTTCGGCGCACAAACTGATCGCGGGCTTCGACTTCGGGGCGATGCCCGCAGTTGTCGAAGATGATCAACTCCGCATCTTTGATCGCGCGCTTGAAATCGCTAGCCGCACTCACCGGCACGATTCCGTCCTGCTTGCCCCACACCAAAAGCGTCGGCAGCGAATCGACAATCTCGAGCAGATGCCCAAGGCTCGGATTATGCATAAAGGGTTGCCATGCGAGCCGCGCCGTCTGCGCGCGCGCTTCTTCCATCAGCGAGAAGGCCTGCGGCCCGATTCCGCCGAACAACCGTGCGAACTCCGGTGTGTCTGCGGGCTCGCGTACCGTGGCGCGAAGCTGGTCCGGCGCCATCATCTGGAAGAAGTCGGTGATTTCGCCTTCGGCCGGTTTGATGCCCGCGGGTGCGACTAGGACCATGTGCGAGAATTGATCGGGATTCGCCGCCGCCATCTCCGCCGCGATCCATCCACCCATCGAAAATCCGATCACGTCGAGCGGTGCGAGCTTCTGCTGGCGGATGAAGATCGAATAGAAGCCGGCGAGATCCCGGATGTTGCGAATCCAATCCGGCGCGGCGGTCACGCCGTATCCGGGATGCATCGGAATAATGAGCGTGCGCGAGTCGGCCAGCGCCGCGTTCCACTTGAGCCAGCCGGGAAACCCCAGCTCGTCGTGCAGGACGAGGAGCGGTTTGCCAGCACCGCCCTTGATCACGGTGAGTTCGCATCCCGCGACGGCCACCGATTCGCTGTGCCACTCTCGAGCTTCGTCCGCCATGTCAGTCCTCAATCAATTCCAATCGGTATAAAAGTCAAGCGCTTGCGGCGGCGGCGCGATTGGAATGGAAACCGTGTTCCAGTCAGTGATTTTCAGCCCGCGCGGCGCGGACGTTTGACGTCTTTGGCCTGCACTTTTTCTGCGACCGGCTCGAACACGAATGCGTTCACGGTGTTCATATCTATTGCATCGCTGAGAACCATGTCTGCAGTGCCGCGGCGTGCAGCAAGTTCCTTAAGTACGCCCGCGAGATCAATGGTCTCTATCTCGTATAGTGCCAGGTACTTGTGCTTGCTCGTCGCCCCTCCCATCTGCGTATCTGCGACCTTGAAGCGCTGCGCGCAAACGAGGCCGGGTATGTTGAGAACGTCGGGAATATGCTGGCCATTGTACCAACTGTTGTACTCGTCCTCTTTGCCGGCCACGGGATTGGTCAATACGACGAAAGTGTATTTCGGCATCTCTTCGGCCTCCGCCTTAGGTTTCGATCGACGCATTTGCGCGGATTCTAGTGCCGTCGATGTTGAACTGTCCACGAAAATGTGCGAGCCGATCACTTGAACTCGCTCGGCAATAATCTTCAGAGGGTGACCACCATGGCGATCTCAATCGAAAAAATTCCCGGGGTAAAAAGCAAGCTCGGCGAAGGACCGGTGTGGGATGTCAAAGAGAAGGCGCTCTACTGGATCGACGGCAACGCGCCCGCGCTCTACCGGCTCGATCCGAAAACCAACGACATCAAGACGTGGAAGATGCCGAAGCAGATCGGATCGTTCGCGATTCGTGAGAAGGGCGGCGCGGTGCTTGCGCTCATCGACGGCTTCTATCTTTTCGATTTCAATACCGGCGAAGCCAAGCTGATCGGCGATCCGGTCGCAAAACCCGGCACAACTTTCAACGATGGCAAGACGGACATGCGCGGCAGGTTCATCGCCGGCACGCTCGATAGCAAGTTCGCGGGACCTGCCGGCTCGATCTTCAGCCTCGACGCGTCGCTCAAGTGCAGCGTGCTCGAGCCTGCCATCGGATGCACCAACGGCCCGTGCTTCAGCCCCGACAATCGTACTTTCTACTGCGCCGACAGCGTGAGCCGCACGATCTCGGCCTACGACTATGACCTCGCGAGTGGCACC
>JASHPB010000089.1 GCA_030038355.1 Candidatus Binataceae bacterium | reverse complement strand
AGGTCGTTGGCGATAGGCTTGACTTCGGCTTCGACGAACTCGCGGACCGAGCGGCGGATCTCCTCGTGCTCGGGACTGACAAGCGGCATCGTGAATTGCTCCTAAGCGGGATTGCGTTTGCGGATCAGCACCGGCCGCTCGTACTCGAGCACCCTGTCGCCGCGCTGGTTGTAGCCGGTGGTGCGGAACTTGACGACGCCGCGGTCGGGGCGCGAGGTATCGCGCTTGGAGAGCACCTTCGACTCCGAGGTGATGGTGTCGCCGGGATAGACGGTCTCGCCGAATTTCATCTGCTCGTAGCCGAGGTGGGCGATGGCGCGCTCGCTCAGATCCTCGACGGAGAGCCCGAACACCACGTTCATTACGAGCATATGGTTGACGACGACGTTCTTGTAGCCGAGGCTTTGCGCATACTCGCGGTTAAAGTAGATGGGGTTGAAGTTCATCGTGACCGACGAAAAGAAACTGTTGTCACCCTCGGTGATGGTGCGACCCCAGTGATGCTTGAAGACATGGCCAACCTGGAAATCCTCGAAATAGTGGCCGCGTTCGATTCTTCGCTCCGCCATATGAATTAGCCTGGCTTCTTTTGATGACTCCAGATATTAGCCCGACTCCTCAATCGACGTGACGGCTCAAGGGACGCAGTGAGATTTCTACTGGCGCCGAAGGGCCGGGGGTGAGACCGTTTATCATGGAATTCATGGCACGCGTCAACCGAACCATGGGCGGCGCTCGCCCTCCAGCCTAACGACTGGAAGGGGCTTATTGTCAAATGCTCAACAAACAGGTAGCTAGTTGCCTCGCCCTTTGACGCTCGCAATCGAAATCAGACCGGAGCCAAGCCGCCGCGGCCTCGATAGGCCCGCGCGGTGGTAACCAAATCAGGAATGACCAAGAACGACCATTACGAAATCGGCGTAATTCCGCCAGTCGGCCACGTGCCGAAGGAGATGTATGCGCAGGTGATTCGCGCCGAGCGTTTCGGCGAACCGACCCGCGCATTCAAGGTCGAACTTATTGCCGTGCCGCCAATCAAGCCCGACGAGGTGCTGGTCTACGTAATGGCGGCAGGCGTCAATTTTAACAACGTGTGGGCATCGCTAGGCTCGCCGGTCAACGTAATCGCGGCGCGGCAGAAATCCGGTTACGACGCCTCGGATTTTCACATCGGCGGCAGCGACGCCTCGGGAATCGTGTATGCGGCGGGCGCCGAGGTAAAGAACGTAAAGGTGGGCGATCAGGTCGTCATCCACTGCGGCGTGTGGGATCGGGACTGCTATGCCGAGCGTAACGGCGACGATCCGATGTACGATCCGTCGTTCAAGATTTGGGGCTACGAAACCAACTGGGGCAGCTTCGCGCAGTTCGCCAAGGTGCAGGGGCATCAGTGTATGCCCAAGGCGAAGCATCTCAGCTGGGAGGAAGCCGCCGCTCCGACGCTGGTGGGCGCGACCGCCTTTCGCATGCTGATGGGATGGCCGCCGCATACGATTCGCAAGGATGACGTGGTGCTCATCTGGGGCGCATCGGGCGGCCTCGGCTGCATGGCGATCCAAATCGTCAAGGCCGAAGGAGGCATACCGGTCGGTGTCGTCGGCGACGATCGCAAGATCGACTTCTGCCTGAAGCTCGGCGCGAAAGGAATCATCAACCGTAAGAAATATCTCCACTGGGGCATGATGCCTCACTGGAAAGACACCGATACCTACAACAAGTGGGCCGCTGAGTGCCGCGCGTTCGGCAAGGCGATCTGGGAAATCGTCGGCGAGCGCAAGAGCCCGCGCCTCGTCTTCGAGCATCCTGGCGAAGACACGATTCCCACGTCGGTGTTCGTCTGTGACACTGGCGGGATGGTCGTAATCTGCGCCGGCACGACGGGCTACAACGCCGTCGCCGACCTGCGCTACCTCTGGATGCGCCAAAAACGGCTCCAGGGCTCGCACTTCGCCAACGACGAACAGTCATACGCATTCAACCAGCTCGTGCTCGACGGCAAGATCGACCCCTGCCTCGCCAAGACCTACCGCTTCGAAGAAATTCCCGAATGCCACCAGGCGATGCAGGAGAATCGCGCGCCAGAGGGCAAGATGGTCGCGCTCGTCGGCGCGCCGAAGCCCGGCATGAAGGATATCTAGCATCCGGCTTCTTGATCTCGTCTCAGTCGGAATACAATCAAGGCGGTGAATCCGACCACCGCAGCCGTTGAGAAATATCTGCGCGCGCGAATCGAAGGAGAAGTGCGCTTCGACGCGGGCACGCTAGCCGTTTATGCGACCGACGCGTCGAATTATCGCCAGGTACCGATCGGCGTCGTAATCCCGCGCCACGAGGGCGACGTATCGGCCGCTATCGCCGTGGCGCGCGAAAACAAGATGCCGATACTGCCCCGCGGCGCAGGCACGGCGCTCGGCGGTCAATGCTGCAACGCGGCGATCGTGCTCGATTTCTCGAAGTACATGAACCGCGTGTTGAGCATCGACGCGGAGCGCCGCATCGCCGAGATCGAACCGGGATGCGTGCAGACGGCGCTCGACGCCGCGCTCGCGCGACACGGGCTTTTCTTCGCGCCCGATCCGTCGACCAAAGATCGCTGTACTCTTGGCGGCATGATCGGCAACAACTCGTGCGGCGCGCATTCCGCGGCCTACGGCAAGACCGTCGATAATCTCGATGCGCTCGACGTAATTCTCTACGACGGCACGCGGATGCATTGCGGCGGCGCTATGAGCGCCGCCGCTATCGCCGCTGCAACAGCACTCAAAACCCGCGAGGGCGACCTCTATACAAAGCTCCGCGACTTGCGCGATCGCACGGCCGACTCTGTGCGCGCGAACTATCCCAAGCTTCCGCGCCGCGTCTCCGGCTACAACCTCGATCAGCTTCTGCCCGAGGCGAGCTTCAACATCGCGCGCGCGATTGTAGGCTCCGAGGGCACGCTGGCCGTGACGACGCGAGCATGGGTGAGAGCAGTGCCGCGGCCGAAGCGACTTGCCATGGTCGTGCTCGGCTTCGAGGACGTCTTCGGCGCGGCAGATCAGATGCCCTGGATGCTCGAGCATCGGCCGGAAGCGCTCGAGGGCTTCGACCATCAACTGCCCGACTTGGCGCGCATCAAGCGGATGCCAGCGGTCACTCTGCTCCCCGCGGGCAACGCCTTCTTGATCGCCGAGCTCGGCGGCGCAACCCCCGCCGAGGCGAACGACCGCGCCGCGCGGATGGTCGCGCATGCCGAGCGAGTCAGTGAATGCACCGGCACCACGCTGCTCACCGATGCGCGCGAGCAGACCGGCGTCTGGCGCATTCGCGAGTCGGGCCTTGGCTCGGGCGCCTACTTCAAAGGTCGGCCGCGCACCTGGCCGGGCGCCGAGGATTGCGCCGTGCCGCCCGCGCGCCTCGGCGAATATCTCCGCGGCTTCGATTCGATACTCGCGCGCCACGGTCTCACGATTTCCACCTACTACGGACATTTCGGCGAAGGATGCGTCCACGCGCGTATCAGCTTCGACCTCGCGTCAGAGGGAGGGCTCGTGACGTTTCGCGCCGCGATGGAGGAAATTGGCGCGCTGGTCGCGGCGCTCGGCGGTTCGATTTCAGGTGAGCATGGTGATGGGATCGCACGCTCGGAACTGCTGCCGATGATGTTCAAGCCGGACCTGATCGACGCCTTTCGAGCGTTCAAGCTCGCGTTCGATCCCGAGCGCATGATGAACCCGGGCGTGATCGTCGATCCGCATCCACTCGACTCGCACCTGAAGCTCGGCGCGAAGTTCTGGCCGCGCACAGTGGCGACTCATTTCGATCTCGCCGAGGGGGGAGGAATCGCGGGCGCGGCGCTCAAATGCGTCGGGATCGGCAAGTGCCGGAAGACCGAGGCGGCGACGATGTGCCCGTCGTATATGGCGACCCGCGACGAAAAACATTCGACGCGCGGGCGCGCACGCCTGCTCCTGGAGGCGCTGTCAACCGATCTGCTGACTGCGGGTTTCGGCGACGAGGCGCTGAAGGAATCTCTCGACCTCTGCCTCTCGTGCAAGGCGTGCAAAAGCGAATGCCCATCGTCGGTCGACATGGCCACCTATCGCGCCGAGTTTTTCGCCAACTATTATCGCACTCATCGGCGCTCGCTCGGGTCGTGGTTCTTCGGCCATCTGCACGAGGTCGCGCGGCTTGCAGAACGTGCGCCCGCGCTTGCCAACTCGCTAGCGAGCGCACCGCTGCTCGGCGCGATGGGCAAGCGCGCGCTCGGCATCCATCGCGCGCGGCAAATTCCGCCTTTCGCTCAGCGGAGTCTCAGGTCGTGGTTCACCTCGCGCCGACCCGCCAACGCTGGCTCGTCGCGAGAAGTTATGCTCTTTCCCGATACCTTCAACAATTTCTTCGAGCCCGAGGTTGCAATAGCCGCGGTCGAGGTGCTCGAGCGCGCGGGCTTTCGCGTATCAATACCGGCGCGCGATCTGTGCTGCGGACGGCCGCTTTACGACCAGGGGATGCTCGATCGCGCGCGCTCGCGGCTTCGCGAGATTATCGATGTGCTCGGACCAGTCGCCGCGCGCGGCACTCCGATCGTCGGCCTCGAGCCGAGTTGCCTGCTCACATTTGGCGACGAGATGCCGTCGCTCTTTCCTGACAATGCGGCGGCGAAATCGATCGCGGCGAACTCAATGATGCTTGACGAATTTCTCGTGCGCGACGGCGTCGATATCGGCGACGGTGCAATCAAGGGCCGAGCGCTGCTGCACGGCCATTGTCATCAGAAAGCGCTCGCGGGAACCGAGCACGAGTTCGCCATCATTTCCAAGTTGCCGGACCTTCGATGCGAGGTGCTCGACGCCGGATGCTGCGGGATGGCGGGGGCGTTCGGCTACGATCGCGAGCACTACGAAATTTCGCGCAGGCTCGCGCGTCGCGTGTTGATTGCGGCGATTGAAAAAAGCCCCGGCGACACGATCGTGATCGCAGACGGCTTCTCGTGCCGCTCGCAGGTGCGCCACTTCTTACCGTCGCGCCGCGTGATGCATCTCGCTGAGGCGCTCAACGCGAGCGCATCAAACGCTTCGTCCTGACGGCGCGTCAACAAAGAACCGCGCGTCTGCGCTGTGCGACTCGGCGCGCGTTGCGCTAAATTCCGAGGCCGAGAGAGGAAACCGCCGATGATGCGACTTGGAATTACGATTCCGCAGGAACCCTTTCAGAATCCGCATATCGCCGACCTCGCGCGCACAGCGGAGCGCTGCGGCTACACCGACGCGTGGTCCTACGAATCGTTCGGTGCCGACGCTTTCAACCCGATCGCCGCCGCCTCGATGGTGACGACGAAGATGCGCTTCGGCTCGGCGATCGTGCCCGTGTTTTCGCGCCCGGCGCCGCTGATTGCCATGTCCGCCATCACGACCAATCAACTTTCGGGCGGCCGCTTTATCCTCGGCCTGGGCATCTCGACGCCGAACATCATGCAGGGCTGGATGGGCGTGCCATTTCGGAAACCCGTCACGATGATGAAGGAAACCGTCGCCGCGATTCGCCAGATCTTCAAGGGCGAGAAGGTCACCTTCAACGGCGAGATGGTTCACATCAACGGCTTCAAGATCGATATCCCGTATGACAAGCCGCCACCCATCTATATCGGCGCGCAGGGCTCGAAGATGCTGCGGATCGCGGGCGAGATCGGCGACGGCCTGATCGTGAATTTCGTCACGCCGGAGACCCTTCCGGCGATGCTCGAGCATACGCGCGAGGGCATGCGCTCCGTGGGCAAAGACCCGGCGACGCTCGACGTCGCGTGCCGTATCATGCTGGCCGTTGACGAGGACGAAGGGACGGTGCGGACGATCATGAAGCGCTCGCTCACCGCGTATGTCACGGTGCCGCAGTACAACAAGTTCTTCCGCGAGATAGGCTTCGAGAACGAGGCCGGGACTGCCATCGACGCTTGGAATGCTGGAGACCGCAAGAAGGCGCTGCAAGCGGTGACGGACGAGATGGTCGAGCGGATTTTCGTGATCGGCAACGCCGCCAAGTGCAAGCGGCGGCTCGACGATTACGCGCGCGGCGGGATTACGACATCGGCGCTGCAGTTCTCGTCATTCGCGAAGACGCCGGAGGAACGCCGCAAGAACATCCTGGGCGC
>JASHPB010000088.1 GCA_030038355.1 Candidatus Binataceae bacterium | reverse complement strand
ATGGAGCTGCTCGGGCCTTTCAGCCAGATTGAGTTCCATGCGCCGATGGCAGTCGATCATGGCAAGTGGTCGTATCGCATGCTCGCGTCGCGCGCGCTCACGATCGCCGGCGGCACGAGCGAGATCCAGCACAACATCATCGGCGAACGCGTACTGGGGCTGCCCAAGGGAAACTAGCGGGCCGAATCAAACAAGGTAAGAAGGGCAGCCCGCAAGGCTGCCCTTCTTTTTTGGTCGAAAGGATGGTGTATCGGCGATGGAAGGAAAACTGGTGAGGCTCCGGGCGATCGAGCGATCGGATATCGACGCGATCATGCAGTGGGTCGGCGACGAAGAAGTGACCAGGTACCTCGGAGGCGAGATGATGCTTGGCCCGCTGTCGCGCATCGCCGAGGAAAAGTGGATCGAGCAAGCCGCCACGCCGTCGACGAACTCACGCATGTTCGTGATCGAAAAGATCGGCGACCATCGCTATCTCGGTTCGACCAATCTCCACAACATCAACTGGGTCAACCGAAGCGCCGAGGTCGGGATCCTAATCGGCGACAAGCCGAGCTGGGGTAAAGGCTTTGGCACCGACGCGATGCGCGTGCTGTTAAGATTTGCGTTCGACCGGCTGAATCTGAATCGCGTGAGCCTCCGCGTCTTCGACTACAATCCGCGCGCGATCGCGTCGTACGAAAAGTGCGGCTTCCAGCGCGAAGGCGTGTTGCGCGAAGACAAGTACCTCGCCGGCGAATATCACGACACGATCGTGATGGGTATCCTCGCGAGCGACTACCGCGCGCGGCTCAATTCGACACCGTCACCGTGATCGCCGAGATGCCGACGACATTGCCGTTGACGCTTTTGCCTTGGGACATGATCGTGTGGCCGCCGTCCGCCACGGTGGTCGAGTTGTAGCCGAACGCGAGCGGCGGCGACGATGCGATGTAGTTGCCGTCGATCAACAGGCTCACCCACGACACGGGCGGCTCTTCGATTGCAAGGCGAGACTCACGCGGCAAGTTGGCTCCAGGTCCGAGAAGCTGCGCGGGTCTGCGCGACCGGCGCAAATATCCCGGTTCCCGGCGTCGCAACGAGGATCGCGCCGATGCCCGCGATCATCAGAACGCGGCAACAACACCCCGTAGCCGGCGACTGCCACACCCGTCGCTTTTCCTTTCGACCGATGTCCGAGTACTATGTCTATATTCGACCTATAGTCGAATCAACTAGTAAATAAGTAGTATCAAGTACTAACTCGCTCGCTACCAAGTACTCCATACTAGTCAATGAAAAGCTGCGCCAGCAAACGCCGGCCCAGCTTTAGTCAGCAGCGGGATTTGATTGGCCAATATCAGCTGCGCTGAATTCGAAATCCGATCTTCGGAAAGTGATTGACTATCTTCCCCAACTCCGGAACGGTCCGCTCGACCGCGATTTCATACAGCGTGCTGATTACGACGGTCCCGGCGACCGGATCGAAGCCGTAGTCATCGGGCATCACGGCGACCTTCATGCCGGGCTTGATACCGTTCGGATCCGTCGCGTCATAAGCCTCATTGGCTGCTGGCGTGCTTTCCTTGCCGATCCTGAGCGCATCGTCGGGATCCATCGGCGTAACGTTGCCGTTGCCCATCTTCTCGATACGATCGAACCATCGCATGAGATTCGCGTGACGTTGAGCGAGCGCAAACGACGAGGGCTCGGCACGGAGGAACCATACGCAATGGAAGCACGCGGCGTCCGCAAGGCTGAAGCTCGGACCGAGCAGGTACGGCTGACTCGCGACCTGGCGATCGAGGAGATCGAGGAAGGCCCGCACCTGGTTGCGCGCATCGGGTGCGGTCTGGGTCAGCTCGGTGAAGTTGGCGCCCGCGCCGGCCATCATCTTGGATCGATCCTCGATAAATTCCTTCGGCACCGAAGCCCCGAGCTTCTCGAAGATCACTGGCGTGGTGGAAAAGAAGAATCGGCGATCGGCGAAGAGCGCGATCGCATGACAAACGCCCTCGCTGCCGCCTGGGTAGATGGTGGGCTCCGGATAAAGCTCCTCGATCTTCCGCGCGATAATTCCACTGTCGCACCATACATCGGCGCCGATCTGGAGGACCGGGATTCGCCGGTAGCCGCCCGTGAGCGGTACGAGCTTCGGTTTGGGCATGATGACGGGCTGATCGACGGATCGCCAGGTCACTCGCTTGTGCGCGAGAATCTTGCGGATTTTCTCCGAGAATGGGGAGTTCGGGTACTGATGCAAAATGATTTCGGGCATCGATTCCTCCATGCCGGAGGCGCCGGCATTTATTGTTTAGCCGATGGCGCACGCGTCGTGGAAGGAAAAAAGTCAACTGGTTGGATCCGAGAGTGTGACGCCTATTCAGGTTCGAACGTCGCGGTTCAACTTGGATTCGGTGGGCGCCCGAGTTGTTCAATCAACCGTTGGCCCGCATGTTTGCGCCAAGCGTTGCCGAAGATCCGCCTGAGCTCGTCCGGATGAACGCGGTTCAGCCGGATCAACACCATCGGGTAGTTGCGATAGTGCTCGGTGATGAAAAATGCCTCGGGCTCGGCTTCCATCAGGATCTCGCGCTCGCCGAATTCCATCCGTATCGCCAGGGACTCGCCGTCCTCCTTGACGCGCCCGATGAACGATTTGCGGACCCGCCACGCCACCGTGCCGTACGAAGTGCCTTCCTCGACTCCCGGAAAGCTGAGCGCGATTTTTCTCAGCGTCGCGATATCAGTCGCGCCGGAGACCTTCCGCGTGCGCGATCTGATAGCACGGCGAGCGGGCATTCAATTGCTCACTTCGGTATCGCGCACCTGTATGCCTGCATCACGTTGGTGCCGAGCACCTTGTCGCGGGCGCCTGGCTTGAGCTTGTGATGCAGCTCCTCGACTTCCTCGATGTAATTGCCGACGTGATCGGGATGCGGGAAATCTGACGCCCAAAAGAATCGATCCGCGCCGCAGAGGTCAACCATCGCCGGCAGAGAGCGCTCGTCGGGGTCGGCTGAAATCCAGACCTGGCGCTTGAAGTAATCGCTCGGCTTCTCCTTCAGCGGCACGGTGCGGCCCATGAAGCTGCCCCACACGGCATCGAGGCGATCGAGCCAGTAGCTGATCCATCCCGCGCCAGCTTCGAGCAGCACCAGCCGAAAGTGCGGGAACTTTTCGAACGTGCCGTATTGAAAGAAGCTCGTGAAGGCGTGGCGGATTGCGTCGGCCGCGGTCACGCTCAGGAAGTAGTACTGCCCGCGCATGAAGTTCTTGTAATCGTAGCGGCCGGGAAGCGCCCAGATCGGCTCGATCGAAGGATGAATCCCGAGCGGCACGTCGAGTTCCTGCGCCTTGGCGAACAGCACATCATGATCGGGATGCGCGTGCGGCTTGCGGGTCATCACAAACTGGCAGACCCATCCACCTTTGCATCCGGCCTTCACCGCGCGCTCGAGCTCGCGCGCGGCAGCTTGGGGATCGCCGAGCGAGAGATGTGCGACTGGAATCAGCTTGCCGCCGCTGTCGGAGCAGAAATCGACAATGTAGCGGTTGTACGCGCGCGTGTAAGCCTGCGCGAGCTCGGCATCCTCAGTCTCGGTTTCATAGAGAAGAGAGAGCGTGGGATACAGGAACGCCGCGGCGAGCCCCTCCTGATCGATTCGAGCCAGGCGCTCCTTCGGGTCCATCGCGCCGAACGGCGCCATGCTGCCATAGGTGGGCCGACTGCCCCAGTCGTCGGACCGTGTGGTGCCCATCGCCGAAAGGCCGCCGAGGCGTCCGCTATGAAAGATCCGCGACGGCTTGCCGCCCACTTCAAGATATTCGAGGCCCTGCTTGTCGAGCCGCACGCCGAGCCCGCGCGACTTGTATTTCGACTCGATATAGCGATCCCAAAGGTTTGGGTCTTCGAGGATATGCCCGTCGGCATCCACCGCGCCGCTAAAAGTCAGTTTCTGAATTTCGTCATGTGTCGATGCCATAACCGTGCCTCGAAGAAAAAGTACCTGCGCACTTATAGTGCATCACGATGATATCGGAAATGTTTGCGCGATGATCAGAGGCTGAGGCGTTTGAATTGCCGCTCAGGGATTAAGCGGACGCCGCCCATGATGAAGCGCCAACGGCCCGGTACATAAACGACCTCAGACTTGCGGCGATACGCGCGATAGATGAGGTCGGCCGCCCGCTCCGGAGAAATCGAGAGCAGCACGCCCTCGCGTCCCCACGTCATGCGGGTGTCCACGGTGCCGAGCTTCACGGTCATCACGTGCACAGCGGTCTTCCAGAGCCGCCCCCGAAGCCCCTGCGCGAATAGATGAAGCGCGCCCTTTGACGAGCCGTACACGTAGTTGCGCGCGCGGCCGCGCTCGCCGGCAACCGAGCCGATGACGATGATGAAGCCCGTGTCCTGCGCCTCCATGTGCCGCGCGACGAGCGTGATCAGCGAAACGGCGCCAGTGAAGTTCTGCGCGATCTCGGAAAGCGCCGCGTGCGGTTCGACCTGTGCGCGTTCCTCTTCCGCGTGCGCCCCGAAGCATACGATTACGCCATCGAGTCCGCCGAGCTCGCCGACCGCGTTGCGGAGAAATTCCTCGTGCGACGAAAAATCTTCCGCATCAAAAGCGCCTGCAAGCGCGGGCGCACCCGCGCGAACCTCGAGATCGTCGGCGATGCGCCGCGCTTCGTGCGGATCACGCGCCGCGAGATAGAGACGAGCGCCGTCGGTCGCAAAACGCATCGCGAGTCCGCGCGCGATCGGACTGGTGGCGCCAAGTATCAGGACCTTCAACATGGTGGCTGCCTTACTCCGGATCGATTCGGAGCCGCCGCGACAAACTTGACGAGAATCGATTCTCCGGGTCGGCCTTCGCCTTGATTGATTGCCATCGCGGTAGATTCGGATACATTGCGCGGAAAACCTCGGGCCGCATGCGCGCATCCTTGGCAAGGTAAACGCGGCCGCCGCGCTTCAGCACCATCTGATCGATTTCGTCGAGGAATTCGAAGAGGCCGTCGGTGACGGGGAAATCGATCGCGAGCGTGTAGCCTGGCATCGGGAACGAAAGCATCCCGTCCTGCGCGCCGAACTTCTTGAGCACAGTCAGCGGCGAGCCGCGGCGGCTCCGGCTGATCGCCTCGAGCGTCTCGCTAAGGCCGGCGCGGCTTTCCGCGAGCGGCCATACGCATTGATACTGTACAAAACCACGCCGACCGTGAATTCGATTCCAGTTGCGAATCGAGTCCAGGGGATAGAAAAACCATCGCCAGTCGAAAAATCGATGCGCCGACGGACGGCTGAACGCGTAGTAGAAAGTATTGAATCCGTTAACGGTGAAGGAGTTGAGCGCGATCGCCGGCAGCTCGAAGGGAACTGCAAGTGGAAAGCGCGGAGCGATTCGATATGGCTCCTGCGCGGCGCGCGACCATAGCGCCTCGCGCGCGGCAAAGTTGCCGGCGTTGATCGCGCAACGCCCGAGCGTGCCGCGCCCGCCCGCGCAATCGATCCACGCGACAGAATAATCGTATTTCTCGTCGGCCCGCTCGAAGGCGTCGAATGCCTGGTCGAGATTGGCGGTGCGAATCAGTTCGCCCTCGATCCACGCGCTCGGAATCGGCTTCAGCTTGAGCTCGAGTTCGAGGATGACGCCGGTGAGGCCCATGCCGCCGACCGTGGCGCGAAAGAGATCGGCATTCTCCTCGCGCGAGCATCGCCGGATCTCGCCCGACGCGAGCATCAGGTCGAGGCTCGTCACGTGGGCTGCCAGGGAGGACGCGCGGTGATGGTTCTTGCCGTGCACGTCGGCCGCAAGTGAGCCGCCGAGCGTGACGAAGCGGGTGCCGGGAGTGACCGGCGGGAAAAATCCGCGCGGCATGAAAACGTCGATTATTTCCGCGATCGTCACCCCTGCTTCGGCGCGCAGCACGCCGGTTTCGGCATCGAACGCGAGCATCCGGTTGAGACGCTCGAGGTTGACGACGCGATTCTGATCGTTGAGCGCCGCATCGCCGTAGGCGCGTCCCGCGCCACGCGGGATAAGGCTCCTCGAGTTGCGCGCGACAACGGCCTGCAGCTCGGCAAGCTTCTCGGGCCGATAGAGATCACATTCGGCGAACGGATAGCGGCCCCATCCGGCGAGCACATCACGGCGAGCTTTCGGCTCGGCGCTAGGACGATTCGATGACGGAATTCGCGAAACCTGATTGGTGGCAACGGCGCTCATGCGTGACGATCGTAAAAGTAACAGGAAGCGCGCACACGAGGAATGCAGCGGTGCGCGCGCAGCGAAGAGGCTGCGGAGCTTGCCGACCTGGCGTCGATGATTGTTAGGATGAGGTCCGGAGGACGCGTCTATGTCGTGGCAAAAGGAAGTCGAGGAAATTCGTCGCCGCGAGCGACTCGCGCGCAAGATGGGCGGCGCGGACAATATCAAGCGCCAGCACGAGGGCGGCAAACTCACTGTGCGCGAGCGAATCGAGCGGCTGCTCGACCCCGGCTCCTTTCACGAATACGGCGCGCTGGCGGGCGCGCCGAAGTACGAAGGGCAGACGCTCGAATCGATCATGCCGGCCAACTTCGTCGGCGGCACGGGGCGTATCAATGGGCGGCGCGTCGCCGTCGGCGGTGATGACTTCACGGTCCGCGGCGGCGCGGCAGATGCGTCGATAGGCAACAAGCAGGGCTACGCCGAGCTGATCGCACACGAACTCCGGATGCCAATCGTGCGGCTGGTCGATGGCACGGGTGGCGGCGGCAGCGTGCGCTCGCTCGACACGATGAGGCGGACGTACGTTCCGGCGAATCCCGCCTTCGACATCCTGGTCAGGCTGATCGCCGAGGTGCCTGTCGTCGCCGGATGCATGGGCTCAGTCGCCGGGCTCGGTGCGGCTCGTGTCGCGGCATCGCACTTCTCGGTGATGGTGCGCGGCACGAGTCAGCTCTTCGTTGCAGGGCCGCCGGTCGTCAAATGGGGCGTCGGCGAAGATCTATCGAAGGAGGAGCTCGGCGGCGTCGATATCCACGCACACGAGAGCGGCGCGGTCGACAACGAGGCGGAGAGCGAGGACGACGCATTCGCGCAGATTCGCCGCTTCCTCTCGTATATGCCGCAGAGCGTCTGGCAAGCGCCGCCGCGCGCGACGCCTGACGACGATCCGAATCGGCGCGAAGAAGAGCTGCTCAGCATCGTGCCGCGGGATCGCCGCCAGGGCTACGACGCGCGTCATATCGTCGAGTTAGTGATGGATCGCGACTCTTTCTTCGAGATCGCGCCCTTTTTTGGCCCGTCGCTGATTACCGGACTTGGCAGGCTGGACGGCTACCCGGTCGGCGTGATGATCAACGATCCCTATTACATAGCGGGATCGCTTGACGCGGCCGCCTCCGACAAGATGGTCAAGTTCGTCGACCTCTGCGATACGTTTCACCTACCGGTTGTAAACTTTGTGGACCAACCTGGCTTCCTCATCGGCCGCGAGGCCGAGCGTCAGGGGACGATTCGCCATGGCGTCCGCGCGCTTTACGCGGTGTTCCAGACGATCACTCCTTGGGTCGCGATCATGGTGCGCAAGGCGTTCGGCGTAGCGGGCGCCGGCCACGGCATCACCACGGGCCTGAATCTCCGCTACGCGTGGCCCTCGGCTGACTGGGGTTCGCTGCCGATCGAGGGCGGGATCGAGGCCGCCTACAAGCGTGATCTCGCAGCATCCTCCGATCCCGAGAAGCTCCGCCGCGAGCTCGAGGCGAAGTTCAACGCCGTGCGCTCGCCGCTTCGCACCGCCGAGGCGTTCGGTATCGAGGAGATTATCGACCCGCGCGATACGCGGCCGCTGCTGGTCGACTGGGTGCATCAGGCCTACGAAATCGTGCCGACGCAACTCGGACCGCGGCTCCGCGCGATGCGTCCCTGATTCGCGGAGCACGGTCGCCCCGCCACATGGCAGCCGGCCGCAGCATCCGCGGCGATCTTACTTCGCCGTCGCAACAACCCCTGAGGGTGCCGCCGCGGGTTGCTGCGCCGTCGCGCGATCGCGCGTGAGCATCATTGCGCCGATATAGATGAGCATCGCGACCAGCGAGACCTCGACCCAGGTGCCCCACCCGAAGTGCGCCGCCGTATATAGCGTGAGCGGTGCCGAGATCGCGATCCATCCGCGGATCGCCAACCCGAAGAATGCCCATCCCGTCGCCTGCAGCGCCGGCGATACGTCTTCGAGCGTCTCCGAGAACTGCGCCGCCCACGGCACGTAGCCGATCGCGAGAAAGCATCCCATCAGTGTCGCGACGATGGCGAGCGTCATCGTCGAGGCGCCGTGGCCGAACATCGGAATCCAGATCGCCATCAGGATCGTTGCGAGCACCGCGCCCGTCACCGCGATCTTTTTCCGCACCTGCAGCCGGTCGGAGAAGTAGCCGGTCGCGATCAGTGCACCCAGGTTCGCTAGCCAGAAGTACGAGTTGATGCGATTCGCCTCGGCGGCGCTGTCCTTGAAGGCCTCAGTGAACATCAGCGGACCGAACCCCTGGATTGCGAAGTAAAGGGTCAGGTTCGCCGTCATGCCGAGGACCAGGATCCACACCTCGTAATGCTCGAGCAGCATCCCGAACGCCGCACGCGTACTGGCGGGCAGCTCCGACGCTTTCGGCATCCGGCGACCCTCCGCCTCCATCGCGGCGACTTCGGTCTTGAAGATTTGCAAACGAAGGGCGGGGCTCAGGTCCTTCAGCCAAAAGAAGATCGGAATAAACATCGCGAGGCCGAGGAAGCCCGTGATCCACATCTGCGACTGCCAGGTGTGATAAATGGGCAGTGTCTTTCCAGCTATAAAGTTTGCCAGCCAATTCGATCCCACCGGACCGATCGTGAAGAAGCCGAACGCGAGTGCGCGGCTGAAGCGCGGCGACATATCGCGAATCAGCGCCGCACCGGCGCCCGCCATCAGCCCGCCCACGATCGCCATCGCGGTGCGCACGATGATGAAGGTCGCGATGTTCACGATCAGCAGGTTGGCGAATATCAGAATACACACGGCGCCGAGGCAGATGTCGATCAGCACCACCCGGCCGTAGCGATCCGCAAGCGGCCCGCCATAGAACGCCGACACTCCGCCGACCAGCACCGCGAACGTGACGAAGAAACCGTATCCAGTGTGGCTTAAATGCAAGAATGGCAGAATCAGAGGCAGGATCGGCGCGAGCTGGAACTCGTAGGAGGCAAGGATCGTCGCGAGTACCGTCAGGCCGAGCAGCGTCCAGCGATAGCTGCCACGCGGGTACTCATTGAGCGTGCGAGAGGCCACGAACGAGCTCATCGGCGGTATCCCCTTCGCGACCGACCCCACTCGCGCGCGAGCCCGATAAAGACTCGCCCCCGGCCAGAGCAGACGGGCGCTTTGATGGCCACCGCTTTCCCTTATAGTCGCGGCGGCGTGAAACGCAAAGCGCCGAGCAAATCCACGCTCGATCTCAGCTCTGGCGCCGCGCGCCGCTCCGATCCGGGCGGAGCACGGTGAGCCGGAGCGGACCGGCGTTGGCGGCGGCGTAGGCCACAGCTTCGTTCACGTCGTCCAGTCCGAACTCAGTCAATTCGTACTGGGCCAGATCGATCAGTCCGGCGCGGATCAGCCGCACCATCCGGGGCACGGCCTCGCGCGGGTACATCCACT
The DNA here is from genome assembly GCA_030038355.1 of Candidatus Binataceae bacterium. Taxonomy (GTDB): domain Bacteria; phylum Desulfobacterota; class Binatia; order Binatales; family Binataceae; genus JASHPB01. The sequence continues at coordinate 2,120 of JASHPB010000088.1, read as the reverse complement.
TGCCACGCACGGTGATGTCGTTGCGCATCAGCCACGGGTAAGGCAGCGCGAGATCGGCGCCGCCCGATCTGCCAACGCCACCCATAAGCACCACTCGCCCGCCCGGACGCACTGCCAGCACTGCCGCGAGCACCTGCGACGCGGACGCCATCGGCGGCAACAGATCGAGCACGCAATCGATCGGCCCGCCGGCGAGTTCGCCTATACGGCCCCGATCATCGGCCTCGACGCCGGTCATGGGCGCCGGACGCACCCGCTGGCCGAAGCGGCGGACCAGCTCGTCCAGCGCACGCCGATTGCGGCCGGTGGCGACCACGGTCGCTGCTCCCATCGCCAGTGCCACCGCGACGCCGGCACTGCCGAAGCCACCGCTCGCGCCGTTGACCACCAGCGTTTCGCCGGCTCGCAGATCGGCAGCCAGCAGCCCGCCATATGGCACCAACAGTTGGCTGAGGGCGCACCAGCCACCAGCGTCTGCCGCTTCGATATTGCCGAGCGGCGTGACGTTTTCAGTCGGCAACAGCATCTGCTCGGCAAAGGAGCCGTGGTGGTAGAAGCGATGCAGCGGCAGAGCCGCGACGCTCCTCGCAGTCCAGCCCTGGAGTATCATATCGGGATTGACCGCGTCGTCGCGCGAGCGAATCGTCGGGTCACAGAAGACCCAGTCTCCCGCCGAGAGCCGGGTCGCGTCCGGCCCCGTCGCGCGCACGCGGCCGATGCCGCCCGCGCCTGGCGCGAGCGGCAACTCAAGCATGTAGGTGCGAGCACCGGAGAAGATCTCAGCGGCGTAGTTGGCGACGCCAGCAGCGACGACGTCGACGATTATCTCGCCGGTGCCAAGCACCGGGTCGGGCAGCGACTGGATCGCGAGCGGCGCACCGAGTGCGCTCAGGACAGCAGCATTCATGGAACCTCCTCTAAGCAGGCCTAATAGCGTGGAGTGTTTGGCGCGCGCCCACCTTGCCTGCTAAGAGGCTAGCGCGTATGCCGCACGAAAGGATCGTTCGCGGATGGAACTCAAAAGCCCGTCAGTCGGCAAGGTTCTACGAATCGAGGTCGAGGTTGGCGTGACCGTGGAGCGCGGCTCAACCGTGATCATCATCGAGTCGATGAAGGTCGAAATTCCAATCAAAGCACCACAGCGCGGACGTATCAAAGAATTGCGCGTGAAGCCCGGTGATCAGATCCAGCGTAGCCACGTGCTCGCCGTGCTCGAATTCTAGCTCACCGAAACGCGCCGATTGCCCCACTTCTCCCAGAACGTGACCGCGAGCGCAGGCTTGCGCTCGGGCCGTCCCCAGCGGCCTTTCGGATAGCCGATGGGAATCAGCGCGACATTCGAATACTCGGGCGGCACGCCAAGGCGCGCGTCGATCTCCTTCGCTGACATCGAATGGAGCTGCGTGATCGAAGTGCCGAGGCCGTAGGCGCGCGCCGCGAGGCATAGGTTCTGGATCGCCGGAAAAAGCGCGTTGGTCATCGGCTGTCCGGCGCGGCGCGGGTCGTTGTATTTTTTCACGCACGCAAACAACATCACTGGCACTTCGGCAACATGCTCGGCAAGATATTTCGCCGAGCGAAGAATTCGGCCCTGCGGACTATCCGGCTCATTTGTGACGACCTCGCGCGCCTTGTCGGTGAAGTAAATCTCCCACGCTTTCTTGTAGCGCTCGGCTACGAATTGCTTGGTCTCAGAATCGGTGACGACGACAAAAATCCACGGCTGGCGGTTGCTTCCGCTCGGGCCCATCGTAGCGGCCTCGATTACCTTGACGAGGACCGAGTCGGGAACGGGATCGGGCTTCAGCCGGCGCATCGAGCGCGTCGTATAGATTGCTTCGAAAAGATCGAAATCGGTTTGTCCGTGCATGGGCGACGAAGTTAGCAGCTTTTGAGCATTGTGCGCAGTTGCCGCGCGCTTCTTGTCATAAACATTGGAAATGTCCGGGGCATAAACATTTAAAGATGTCCGCTGCGCAGGCTATGGCCGCGAGATGGAGAGCATCGAGCGGCGAGTGTGGCGGGCGGCGCGGGCGATGACGCGGCGCGAGGTAATCACCAAGGCTATAGCCGGGCAGATAAGTTGGGCCCAGGCGGCCGATATCGCGGGGATGAGCGCA
>JASHPB010000087.1 GCA_030038355.1 Candidatus Binataceae bacterium | reverse complement strand
CAGATTATGTGTGTTGCTATGCAACTGTATCGTCTCTGTATCAGAATTCACTCGCTTGATCAGTTTCTTTTCGACATGCGTGCGGAGCAAGTGTAGAGCCGCGCGCTTGCGAACTCGATCGCCTCGAAAGGTTCGTTCCCGATAACCCAGGCATCGTGACCGGGAGGGAAGTCGTAGACATCGTCGATCCCGACTTCGCACACCTCGCCCGCATCGGTTTCCAGACGAAGCCGCCCTTTAAGGACGATGCCTTGATGATGGATTTGGCAAGAGCGGGTGCCAGCGATTGGACCGACGTCGTGTGACCAGCGCTAGCCGGGCTCAAACACGAACCGCCCGATCGTGGTCTCGTTATGGGATATGGTCTCTATCCGACCCTTCGGAAAGCGCCGGACCGCTTCTGGATTGCGGAGACTCTTTGCCCGGGGACGCGACATGGAATTCCTCCGAGAACTCCGAGTAATGACATCCATATCTTAAGGTTGCTGAGATTTCTGACCGCGACCACGGGTTCGGGGGCGCGCCCGCAGGCGGCGAAGAGGCTCAGCCAATTTCAACAGGTGGGTCAAACGCCGACACCGACAGAGCAGCGGCGCACAGCGGAACTTTGCCCGATATCCTCGGCGCCGCTGAGCAGATACCAGCCCGCGAGCGCGACGGACTCAACCTCCTTGTTGGTCCAGTGCCGCGGCGACGTTCTCCATATAATGGTTGTAGTCAGTCAACGGCCGTATCTCGTATTCGGAATACAGAAATAGCGGCGTGGCCATGATCCGTTCATTCAGTTGCTCCGCGGAGTCGGCGTTTACGATTAGTACGTTGCCACCTCCACCAGGAAACGCATAAATGCAGTCGATCGTTCCCGCCTTAATTGCCTCAGCTACGCGTTGCTTTTGTTCTCGAATCAACTTGGCCGTGGCGACGCGGCCCGTGCCAAACCGAGGTTTGCGCATTACCAGAAACTTCATAGCGGCGTCCTCCCGGAGCGGGTCCGCTCCTTGTCGCTACTCTAGTACCAAAGCGCCACTTGAGGATCTATCGTGACGTGACCCAACGATCGCTGGGTGAAACCACCACCAATCGGTATCGAAAACCGGAGGCTCGCCGGTTGTAGAGCAGGCGATCGAAACAAGACCACGGTGGAAACGAACAGGGCGAACCCTGACACGATGAGCAGGGTTCGAATCGTATGGAGCTTCTCCCAGCGATCACGGAGCTATGCCCCACTCCGGCGGCGGCGCATCGATCTTCCAACTCTGAATTTGTTTGTTGATCGGCACGTTGCCGACGAGCGTGACCAGATCTGCACATTTGGCGTGTACAGACCGTCAGGTTCGACCGCTCGGGCGCTATCCTCGCGAACGGCTCAGTTGGAACACGGTACCGTCGTCATTAGTACCGCCCGCCAGAAGTGCCGTACAGATTACCCCTCAGGTCGAAGATCAAGCTAGCGTATGGCTCTATTCCATCGTCGGGAGCACCAAAGTTCCACAGCACGCGCTCGCTCCATTGCGTCTCGCTGCCACTTGGCGGACTCAGCTCGAAGACGGTGCCACCGTCATTCGTGCCGCCGGTCTCAGTGGTGCTGTACAGATTGCCCCGCGGGTCGAAGATCAAACCAGCAAGTGGAACCGCCCCGTCATCAGAGGCACCGAGGTTCCACAGCACGCGCTCGCTCCATTGCGTCTCGCTGTCCCTCGGCGGACTTAGCTCGAAGACGGTGCCACCGTCATTATTTGTGCCGCCACCAGCAGTGGTGCCGTACAGATTGCCCCGCAGGTCGAAGATCAAGCCAGCGTCTGGCTATTTTCCGTCATCAGGCGCACCGAAGGTCCACAGCACGCGCTCGCTTCATTGCGTCTGGCTGCCCCTCGGCGGACTTAGCTCGAAGACGGTGCCACGGGAATTATTCGTGCCGCCACCAGCAGTGGTGCCGTACAGATTGCCCTGCAGGTCGAAGATCAAGGCAGCCTCTGGAAATTCTCCGTCATCAGGCGCACCGAAGTTCCACAGCACGCGCTCGCTCCATTGCGTCTGGCTGCCTCTCGGCGGACTCAGCTGGAAGACGGTGCCACTGGAATTATTTGTGCCGCCACCAGCAGTGGTGCCGTACAGATTGCCCCGCAGGTCGAAGATCAAGGCAGCCTCTGGAAATTCTCCGTCATCAGGCGCACCGAAGTTCCACAGCACGCGCTCGCTCCATTGCGTCTGGCTGCCCCTCGGCGGACTTAGCTCGAAGACAGTGCCACGGGAATTATTTGTGCCGCCATAAGCAGTGGTGCCGTACAGATTGCCTTGCAGGTCGAAGATCAAGCCAGCCTCTGGAAATCCTCCGTCATCAGGCGCACCGAAGCTCCACAGCATGCTTTCGGATATCGCTGCAGCCGTGGCGGCATCCACAGCTCCTTGATTATCCGCCCCGCCAACCTCCGCGGTCCGGCCAATGCTGACACTAACAACCAACAGCAGCCACACTACCATCCAACTCTGCACAATCCTGGTCATATTTGATGCTCCTCCCGGCCACGCCCAATTGGGCTATTCACGGCGGCACCTTCAGACCGGACTTTGACAACCGCCCTCCTCAGTGACATTCGCGCTCTTTAACTTACCCTGCGGAACGCGAGCGGAAGCGAGGAGGCCTTCCACGTGGTCGTCGCACTCAGCCTTCAGGGCCGTCATCAGCATCCGCCGCGCCCTCTCCCGTGCGATCTCGTCCAGCATAAAATTCCTGGCCTGCTCCTTTCTTCACCCTTCTCGGTTACCCTCAACAGCGGTGCCGTTCTCCTGCCACCCGGCTACTACCGGGCGTTGCGTGTACCCTACGCCGAAGGGTACGCTGGCTTTTTCATCCCGTCACCATCCACAACTTTCGGAATAGCTCAACCGGCCCGCGCGTAAGTTCTACCGGTGATTTGGACGTTTGATCCGATCGAAAGTTGCGGAGCGTTCAAGGTCGTGTTGTCGAAATACGTTAACACCCCGTGGATTGACAGACGCCGGCGTGGGACGACGACGTTGCCCCAGCCGTTTCCCTCGAATGTAGAGGGGGTTAGAATCTGAACGCAGCCGACCACGGGCGATTGTCGTGTCTGGCGACGGTGGTCTCGAATGTTACCCGTCCTGATTTTGCTTTGAGAGATTTCCCCGAAAATCAGGGGGAGGGCGAACGAAACGGTCCTCTCCGGCTCCCGATGATCTGAGAAAGGCCGCCAATTCGGCGGATTTTCTCGACTGTTGCAAAGAGATTGCGAATTCGGAGACTGCTTGGCGGAGAGGGGGGGATTTGAACCCCCGGCTCCCTTCCGAGAGCACACGCTCTCCAGGCGTGCGCCTTAAACCGGGCTCGGCCACCTCTCCGCGTGAACCGCCAGTATGCATCAGCGAATCCGCCCGCGCCACGGGCCGCGACTGCGCTTGATTGCCTGAAGCCGTGCACAGTAATAGTCGATGGGACGCGGACCCGAACGGCCGCTATTTCCGGGAGAATCAATGCCATGCTGCACACGCCGATCTGCGATTATTTCGGTATCAAATATCCAATTCTGCTCGCAGGGATGGGCGGCGTCGCGATGCACAAGCTAGTCGCGGCGGTATCCAACGCGGGAGGCCTCGGCGTGATCGGCGCTGCCAGCCTCACGCCCGAGCTGCTGCGTGCTGAAATCCGCAAGACGCGCGACCTCACCGATAAGCCGTTCGCGGTTGATTTGCTCGCGCCGATTCCCGACATGATGCGCCCGCATATGCCCGTGCTGATCGAAGAAAAAGTCCGCATCTTCGTCGCCGGCCTTGCCGTCCCGGCAGAGTTTATCCATGCGATGCACGAGCACGGGATGAAGGTCGTCGTGATGTGCGGCAAGGTGCATCATGGCGAAAAATCGCAGGCTGCGGGCGCCGATGTAATCGTCGCGCAAGGAACCGAAGCGGGCGGTCACACAGGGGAAATCGGGATGATCTCGCTCGTGCCGCAGATGATTCGTGCAGTGAAGCTGCCTGTGCTCGCCGCCGGCGGTATCGCGCATGGCAGCCAGATTGCGGCTGCACTGATGCTCGGCGCGCAGGGTGTCGTGATCGGCACGCGCTTCATCGCCACTCCCGAGGCTCGCGCCGCGCAGAAGTATCGCGAGTCGATCGTGAAGGCGCACGACGACTCGACTATGCGCACGCGATGCTACACAGGTAAGCCGTGCCGCGTCGCGCGGAACCCATACGCGCTCGAGTGGGAGCGCGATCCTTCGAAGATCAAACCGTTCCCGCAGCAGGGGATGATCTCGCGCCAAAATGGCGTGATGAACTACACGGGCGAGGACGGAATCGACGCCGATCCCGAGCGCACATTCATGCCGACCGGCCAGGGCGCAGGATTAATTGATCGCATCCAGCCGGCCGCGGAAGTTTTCGCCGATCTTTTGCGTGAAACGGAAGAGACGATTCGCGGCGCGCAGGTTTTGCTCAGGGAATCGTCGCTTCCGCAACATTCTGCAGCATCGCCGCGGTAAATCCGGAGCGCCTTGACTGCATTGGTCGCCGTACCTATCTTTTCACTGAGGCATCGCAGGCAGGAGATTCTAATGTCCAGTGAGAAGATCGTTCACGTGACTGACGCCACCTTCGATCAGGAAGTGCTCAAATCCGATAAGCCCGTGCTGATCGATTTCTGGGCGCCGTGGTGTGCGCCTTGCCGCGCGATCGCGCCTCATATCGATGCGCTCGCTTCCGAGTACGAGGGTCGCCTCAAGGTCGTGAAGATCAACGTCGATGACAATCCGCAGACCGCCGTGAAATACGGCGTGCGCGGCATTCCGAACCTGCTCATCATCAAGGGCGGGCAGGTGAAGGAGCAGATCGTCGGCGCCGTGCCGAAGACGGCGCTGGTGCGCGCAGTTGACGGCGCAATCGCCGCGTGATCGCTTAAAAGATCGATTTCAGTTCATCGCGCAGGCGATGGCGTCGCGGATGGCGACGCCGTCGCCTCGCGTGCTTTCAGGGTGGTCTCGATCCAGTAGCGCATCAGGTCGTCGCGATGCCGCTCGTAAACGTCCTTCACCTCGCCGGGGATCATCGCCACGAGCGACTCCTCGTAGGTGAGCAAGATGGGCGCGATCTTTGAATCGCGCAGCAGCTCAGCGTCCGACGGCAGCACCGCAGCCATCAGCATCACCGCGAGCCCGCATATGATCGCGACGATTGCCGCTCCCACGGCGGCTCCAGCCAGGTTGTCGAGCCATCCGAGATGAATAGTGTAAAGCACACCCGCGACGAATCCGCCCGCCGCGTTGACGACGATGAACACGATCGCGAACACGGCAATATAACCGATTACTGCGCTGACGTTCGGGCTCGTCCCCAGCAGCCTCCCCGCGATTGCCGCCGCGCGTTCGTAGTATTCCGACGCGAGGTAAATGCCCGCGAGCAGCGAAACGACCGACGTAATCATCCCGAGTGCGCCGCGGCGGAGCCCATGCAGCCCGCCAATCGCGACCGCGATGATGATCACGTAGTCTAGCCCGTTCATCGTTAGCGCCCGATGCTACCCGACTCGGCCCGCGCCGCGAAGGAGGGCAGCCGCCGTCTCTCATTCCTGTTCTTCAGGCGGGATGTCGGATTAAATGATTGTCATGTCTTGGGTATACATCGAAAATTTGTCGCAACACGTCGGCGAGGAAGTGGAGCTTCGTGGATGGCTGTACAACAAGCGCTCCAGCGGCAAGATTCATTTTCTCCAGATGCGCGACGGGACGGGCATCTGCCAGTGCGTCGCGTCGATCTCGGATCTCGGCGCCGAGTCCTTCACTGCCGCCGATCACATGGGCCAGGAAACTTCGCTCCGCGTGACCGGCATGGTGCGCGCCGATAAGCGTGCGCCGGGCGGCTACGAGCTGGGACTCAAGTCGCTTACGATCGTCTCGCCCGCGAGCGACTATCCGATCACGCCTAAGGACCACGGCGTCGCCTATTTGCTCGACCATCGCCAGCTTTGGGTGCGATCGGCGCGCCAGCACGCGATTCTCAGGATTCGGAGTGAAGTTGAATCCGCGTGCCGCGATTTTTTTCAGAATCGCGGCTTTGTGCTCTTCGATGCGCCGGTGCTCACGCCCACTTCATGCGAGGGCACGACCAACCTCTTCGAGCTAGATTACTTCGGCGAGCGCAAGGCTTATCTCACGCAAAGCGGCCAGCTCTATGCCGAGGCGGGCGCGCTCGCGTTCGGCAAGGTTTATACGTTCGGCCCGACGTTTCGCGCCGAGAAATCGAAAACGCGGCGTCATCTCACGGAATTCTGGATGGTCGAGCCGGAAGTCGCCTACTTCGACCTCGATGACGACATGCGCCTCGCCGAGGACTTCGTCGCGTTCATAGTGGCCCGCGTGCTCGAGCGGCGCGCGGCGGATTTGCAAGCGCTCGAGCGCGAGGTGACGAGGCTCAAGGCCGCGGCATCGACCCCGTATCCGCGCATCAGCTACGACGAAGCGATCGAGCGCCTCAAGGCCAAAGGCATGCCGGTCAACTGGGGCGACGATTTCGGCGGCGACGAAGAGACCGCGCTGTCAGAAGAGTTTGACCGCCCCGTGATGGTTCATCGGTATCCCACGCAGTGCAAGGCCTTCTACATGAAGCAGGACCCCGCCCGCGCCGACGTCGCGTTATGTGTTGACATGCTCGCGCCGGAAGGCCACGGCGAGATTATCGGCGGCGGCCAGCGCGAGGACGATTACGAAACGCTGCGAAGCAAAATCCTCGCCCATGACCTGCCGCTCGGGCCCTTCGAGTGGTACCTCGATCTGCGCCGCTATGGCTCAGTGCCGCACGCGGGCTTCGGGATGGGAATAGAGAGGATGACGGGATGGCTCTGCGGCATCCATCATATCCGCGAATGCATTCCGTTTCCTAGGATGATGGAGCGGCTCGAGCCCTGACGCTGGCCACTCAGTAGCTGCTGGGTGCCTCGATAGCCTGCGCAGTGGCGTCGCGATAACGTGCGGGCGGTTCCCACGGCGTCGCTAGCGCATCGTAGCGCATCAGCAGTTCCCCGACGTCGCGATTTCCCGCCGTCGCGCGAATCAGCTCCCGGAGCATCCGCGGACGATCGGTGAGGCGCTGCTTGATCATCGTGCGCATCGAGCGATCCATCAATTTGTCGACTACCGCGCGTCCGGCGATCTCATTGCCGTCCGCGGTCTTCAGCGTGCGCGCGGTGATTTCCGAAAGCGCCGTGCGAAGATACTCGACGTGCGGCGCTTCGTCGGAGCGGATGTAGCGGACCAGGTCGGCAGCTTCTTTGGGTGCATCGGAAACCGACTCGTCGGAGAGAACCTCCTCAGCCCACGCGAAGGTCGAGCGCGCGAAGACTTCGATCGCGAGCACGTTGACCATGAAGCGGACGAGGCGCTCGACCGGCGCCCCGAGCGCGGGGAACATCGCGGGCGGCTCCTGGCCGCGCTGCGCGATCATCGCGGCGTAAATCTCGGGCGAGATGAACGGATTCGAGAGCGCGGCGTCGCGGGCGGCATCCCACATCTGGCGATGCCCGCCTTCTTCGTCCCAGCCGGCCTCGTCGCGCGCATGCGCCTCGAATAGACCGCTCCGAAGGTGCTCGAGCGCGGTGCTCGCGGTGTCCTCGCGGACAAATGATTTGAGCGGCGGTACGGGAAGCTCGCGGATCATGGCGCCGAAGCCTTCGACGATCGCGATTTGCGTGAGCAGGCGGACGGTAGGCTCGCGCACGCCCTCGCGCAGCAGGAACTTGGTCTGCGCGACGCTCGGCGCGTGGGGAGGCACGACATCATCGGGAATTTCAACAAGCGGCAGTGGCGAGGTCGCGCGGTGCTGCTCCTGCCAGGCTTTGATCGCGGGCACTCTCCACAATGTGCGTGGCGAATGGTAATTGCCGTCGGCATCGAATCCGCCGTGGCACCTGACGCCCTTGATGATGAGCGGATCTTTGGTTGCAACGTTGGCAAGCAGCTGCGCACTGCTGAAATCCAACCGCGATTCATTCGGCATGTGAGGTATCCTCGTGCGCTGCCATCGCCTCGATGGCATCTTTCCCTAACGTACGTTAGGTTCGAAGTGTGAGTCAAACCCCGCTAGCATCAAGGTCATGCGATCCACTCGATGACAACTGGTGCATCGCGATGTCGGCGGCAACCTCCTTAGATTCCTCGCGCAACGCTTGGAATGACGGGGTACGTTGCGGAGGTGTCATTCCGAACGGAGTCTGCGGAGTGAGGAATCTAACCGCGCTGCGGCCGCGCCTGCAAGGTTGAGGCTGAGAAAAGCGCTGGCGTGCCGCCGATGGGCGTTCTCCAACGCGGATGTTATAGAGGAGAAGATCCGACGTGCCCGCGTCGCGCAGGCGACCGCGAGTTGAACAGGAGATCCGCCGATGGCGAATAGTGATGTCACCACGAACACCGAGACGGCGCGAGATGCGCAATCCTACGACTGGAACACAATCGTCGATGACCTCAATCGGCTGCTGCGGCTCCGCACCACGCCGATCGGAATGAAACTGTTCGCCACCGTTGAGGAGATGGAGGCGATTCCGAAAATTCGCCGGCCCAAGGCAATTCACACCACCGATCAGATCGTCGCGCAGGCCGCGCGCCTCGGCTGGACCGTTGGAATTACCGCGAAAGACCTCGCCGGTGCGCAGTGCGCCGCCGTGATCGGGCTTCATCCACGCGACGAGGACTGGCTCTCAGGCAGGGCGATGGCTGGCGTCTGGTACGAGACGATCGCGGATTCGTCGGCTCATCAGCGTGAGATGGACCTCGCGCCGTACGGGCATCACACTGCGATGGCCGTGTCACCCCTTGCATCCGGCCGCCTCAGCCCGCCCGATATCTGCCTCGTGTATGCGACGCCGGGCCAGATGATCATCTTTATCAACGGCCTCCAATGGTCGGGCTATCACAAGTTCAACTGGAGCGTGGTCGGAGAATCGTCGTGCGCCGATTCCTGGGGACGTGCGCTCAAGAGGCGCGAGCCGAGCCTTTCGATTCCGTGCTTTGCCGAGCGGCGCTACGGCGGCGTGCTCGACGACGAATTGCTGATGGCGCTGCCGCCGCGTTTCCTCGTCAAATCGATCGAGGGGATGAAGCGGCTCGCATCCAACGGCCTTCGCTATCCGATTCCGCAGTACGGCGTGCAATCCGACGCGCGCGCCGGCCTCTCCGTATCGTACGGCTCGAAGGAAAAGGGCTGATTTTTACATATCAAAATCGCACTGACTGGATAGTCAGTCGGAGTCTTTTGCATCCACCTTCCGGCCTCTATAGCGTGTCGCTCGTAGCCTCATGAGCGCCGCGCCGCAAGCTGCAGCCGCCCCGCACGAGCACGAATTCTCGTCGGCTCGCAAATGGATCATCGCGTTCTCGGTCATGCTCGGCACCGTGCTCGAGGTGCTCGACAGCTCGATCGTCAACGTCTCGCTGCCGCACATGCAGGGCAGCTTCTCCGCCAGCGTCGACGAAATCGCGTGGGTCGTGACCTCATACCTGGTCGCGGCCGGTGTGATGATTCCCTTGACCGGCTGGATCGCCGAACGCTTCGGCCGCAAGCGTTACTTCATCGTATCGATCAGCATGTTCGTAATCTCGTCAGCGCTCTGCGGCGTTGCCCAGTCGCTCAACCAGATCGTCCTTTTCCGACTCATGCAAGGCGCGGCAGGCGCCGCGATGATGCCGCTGTCGCAGGCGATCCTGATGGAGACTTTCCCGCCGCGCGAGCAGGCGATGGCGATGGCGGTGTGGGGGATAGGCATGATGGTCGCGCCGATCATGGGTCCGACGATCGGCGGCTGGATCACCGACGCGTGGAGCTGGCGCTGGAACTTCTACATCAACGTGCCGATCGGATTGTTTGCCATATTCATGGTCTCGCGCTTCGTCGACGATCCCGCGTACATGCGCGAGCGGCGCAAGGGCCGTATCGATTTCCTTGGTATCGCGTGCCTCTTCATCACGCTCGGCCTCGGCGAGATCGTGCTCGATCGCGGTGAGCGCGCCGACTGGTTCCACAGCCCCTGGGTAGTGTACTGCACGGCGACCGCTCTGATCTCGCTCATCGTGCTCATTTATCACGAGTTGCACACCGAGGACCCGGTGATCGATCTCAGCATCCTCGAGAACATGAACTTCACGTTGCCGGTCACGCTGGTGATCTTTCTCACCTTCACGCTCTACGGCACCGCGATCCTGAACCCGGTCTTTCTGCAGGAGGTGCTCGGCTACACGGCGTCGAAGGCGGGACTAATCATGGCGCCGCGCGGCTTCGGCACGATGTTCGCCATGATCATCCTCGGTAGCCTCGCGCGCCACGGTATCGACACTCGCGGCCTGGTCGGTATCGGATTCCTGTTGGTCGGGTTCGCGATGTGGGAGATGGCGGGGCTCAATCTCGCGTCGGATTCTTTCCGTATCGTGTGGCCTACTGTCATCCAGGGAATCGGCACGGGCCTGGTGTTCCCCGGGCTTTCAGCGGCCGCGCTCGGCTCGATGGAAAAATTCAAGATGCAGCGTGCGGCGAGCCTCTACGCCGTCACGCGCAACCTCGGCGCCGCGATCGGCACGTCGTATCTGACGACGCTGCTGATTCATCGCCAGCAGATTCGCCAGAGCTATCTGGTCGAGCACGTCTCGATCTTCACGCTGCCGCATCTCAGGATGCCGGGCGCGCCGATGAGCCTGGCTGATCAGCTGCTCGCCGGTCGGCATCAGGGGATGGCGATGCTCTACGCCATGGTGCAGCGGCAGGCCATGATGCTCTCGTTCAATGACATCTACCGGATGCTGGCGCTGCTGATGGTGATCATGGTGCCGACGTTCCTCTTTCTGCAGCGCGACCTGCGCAACGTCCCGGCCGACGCCCACTGAAGGGTCGCTTAGGCATCGCCATGTGTCGACGCGGATTCCGTTTCCCGCTCGTGCCGAGCAGGCCTTCGCGCTATCAGGTTATTAGCGCCGCTCATCTGTCGCCGACACGGTGTCGGCATCCTGCTAACCCATGCGGCATGAGCCCATCTGCTTGTCAAGTTGGCCGATCGCAATTGATCGATCGTTCAATAGTTGCTCGGACTCGGTCCGCGCGCTAATTAGGATGACGGTCGTGATGACGTAATTTTGTTGGTCCGATAACGATGCGCTCGCGCTTCGCCGTATGCATGGGACATGCAAGCGGCGAATCACGAACGCGATATCCATCGAGCCTCTGCTTGGATGAAGTTGGATGTGGGGCAGGCAGGGCGAGAACGCTGAGCAGGCTGATGGGCTGATGAAAAGAGCCGGTGCGCATGGCGCAGATTGGCGTAGGCGCTTTTCGAGAATTGAGCCCTGAGGCACGATGCCTCTCGTGGCGTTTCAGAGATCGTTGTAGGCCGCGATTTCATCATCGCCGCTCCGGTCTCACCCCCTCCTTGTCCACCCTCCCGATCATTCGAAAATCAAAAGTGCGTTTGCCAGGCAGTTCGATTCCGAGTCCCCTTATTGGTCTCAAAGCAGCGCGCATGGAATCCAGCGCGACCGCCTTCAGCCGGCGGATTTTCGACGATTTGGGAGGTTAGCCTCGTGCGAAACGGTCCGCTGGTTCATCGCCGCCCTCACGTATCGCGCCTCACGTATGGCGCGCCGTCGCCGCTCGAGCGCCTGCAGGCACTCTCTGTCTTCGGCGGAGGACGGCAGTTTGGCCGCCGCGCTCGCCCGTCGGCGGTCGAGATCGATTTCGATACCGAGCGCCTGCAGCTTGGAAGTCGCCTGCCTATCAATTTAAGAAATTTTCTTGCCGCCGAGCTCGGTGGTTCGATGCGAATCGAGGACGACTCGATCGTGGCGCTCGAGCCGCGCCCCGGCAAAATCCTGATGCGCGATCTGGCTCGCGCAATCCGCCGCTTCTCGGCAGAGCGCGCGCGTGAGGCTTGGTCGGAGTGCGCGATCGGGCTCGATCGCCTGACGCGGGAATTCTTTGCAGAGCCGCTCGACGTGCGTGGCCCGGTGGTGCTGTGCCTTCGATGCTCGTGCGTGGGCGCGGGCGCGCTCGATCAGCATTGCGGCGCGCGATGCCTCGCGGTGGATCTGGGCGCGGCGGTTCGTGCCGAAGAGCTCGAGGGACACGCACGCGATGGTTCATGGACGCCCGACGCGATGCATCGTGCGGTCGAGAATTTCCGCCGCGCGCGCGACGACGCGGGCGCGCCGCATTACGATCTCGATTGCTACACGGCGGGCGGGCAGGTGATCTTCACTTGGCGACCGCTTCCGCCTGAAGTCGAGCCCCAGGCAAAATAACGCGCTGTCGAAAGCTCGCGGAGAAAAATGCGGGCGCTGGAATCAGCGCCCGCATGCATTTCACGAAGCGTGAGGCGGATTACATCGAGGAGGCGCGGCGGCGGCGCTGCTCTTTGCGGCGGCGGCGTTGCGCTTCGGAGCGTTTGCGCTTGCGGCGCACGCTGGGCTTCTCGTAAAAGGCCCGCTTCTTCATTTCCTTGAACACTCCCTCTTTCGCGAGCTTGCGCTTGAGTACCCGCATCGCCTGGTCAAGGGAGCCTTCAACGCGTATTTCCATAGTCCTCCGGGG
>JASHPB010000086.1 GCA_030038355.1 Candidatus Binataceae bacterium | reverse complement strand
GGCCTTGGTGCGGGTGCGTCCAAGGTCGACACGGTGGTCCAGGTCATTCAGAAGACCGATCAAGGCGCGACCGAGATCATCGACTTCAGTACCAGCGCCGATAGCGGCTACATGCCGGGGGCCGGAATCACTGGGCCTGCTGGAGCGGCTGCGGGCGGGGCCGCGGCGGCCGCATCGCTTGGCGTCAACATCGCTGCGGGGGGCGTCAAGAATGTTACATCTTCGACCGGCTATCTGGTCGATAAGACGACTAATCAAATCGTTCAGCAGATCATCAACTATTACAACCGTCAGGGATGGTCTTAGTACGCGGAGACGGAGAAAGTTGGCGCGAAATCTTGTAGTTAGTGATTCGCTCGATGCGCGGGAGTTTCGGCACAAGCTCATTCGGGCTGCGGGCGGTTAAGAGCTTTGGCGTGATTGCCCGTCCTTTCAAGAAAAGTGTCATTTGCGCTCGTAAAGAAATCTGGACGTAAGGACGCGTTGATAGAAGTTTCCAAAGTGTCGATTGCCGCGCGGTCCTCATTTCGGAAAATTCAGAGCGGTCGCATATGCGTTGATCTATCGCGTCGTCCGGTTCGACAATCGCAGCACCCCCTACAGATGGAGCCACCGGTTTCAGACCGAGCGTCTCTGCTTCGACAGTGCGTGATGAGGACCGACAGCGCCACCGGCATTTTCACTACAATTTCGCGCGGAAGCCTTGGCTACCCGGCTTCGGCATGCGCGCCGGGATCAGGACGGGGAAATGAACCATCGGGAGAAGGCGGAGAATGACGGATTCACGTGGTGCCCCGAGCGCAGGCCGCTTCGAAGTCAGGACAACGTCGGACAGTCACTTCAGTTGGATCCGCACCCGGTTCAGTCTCGAACGGACTATGATGTCCTGGCTGCGCACGGCCACTGCTCTGATCGGTTTTGGCTTCGCCATCGTCCAGTTCTTCGAGCGTCTGCAGCGGTCGTCCGAAGCGCGCGCCGCTTATCTGCCGAATGCCCCGATTTATTTGGGTTTGGCGCTCATCGCATGCGGTATCCTGGCGCTCGTTGTTGCGATCTGGCAGTACCGCTGGACGGTCCGCTATCTTTGGGATGGATCCTTCGCGCCAATCGCCGGAATGGCGCAGGAGCCAAAGAACTCGCCAGTTCTGATGATCGGCATGATGCTGATTTTCATCGGCCTGTTCGCCTTCTTTGCCGTGCTTCTGCGCCTCGCTTGACTCTGGACCGAAAATTGGTTTTTCGGTGATAAGCGAATTCGGACAGGAGAGTGAGATTGACTATGACTGACAAACCGAAGACCTCACTCTCTGCGGTACCGGGCGACATCGAGCGGTGGAACGTCAGCGCCTATAACCGCGGCACGATGGGCTACGGCATGCGCAGCAAAGAAGGCGCAATGCTTACTAACTGATATGGCCAGCAGAGCCGCACCGGAGGACGCGCCGCGTTCATCGCCGCACCGCTCGCGCTTGCTGAGCCTAATGACATCACTGCCTGTGTCCGAAATTGGCGTCGAGTTGCGGCAAACCTATTGCACTTTCGTATAATGGCGAACTTCACAGTTTTGCAACATAATCAGTTGGGCAGTTTGGTTTGACGGGCTGCACCACGAGGAGTGTCGATGATCTCAAGATGAACATTGCGGGAAGTCTAGCGACGAAGGAGGCGGCTCGATCCAGCCGACCGTCCAAGAGGATCAACTCCAGGGTTCGCGGTGGCAAAGTGGTTGGAACCGCCGCGCCAGGAACGGTGCTCTTGGTGGACGATGATCCATCGGTGCTGAGAGCACTGAACAGGTTGATTTCAGCTTCGGGTTTTGCAGTCAAAATGTTCGCCAAGCCATCAGAATTGATGGCTAGTGAAATTCCAACGTCAAACGCCTGCATGGTGGTCGATGTAGACATGCCTGAAATGAGCGGAATCCAGATGTGTGAGGTCTTAAAGGGTTCGGGACGTGTGCTGCCTGCAATACTTATTACGGGCCGAACTGACGCGAGGACCCGCTTGCAGGCGGCGCAATCGGATGCCGTCGCAGTCCTGTTAAAACCATTCGATAGAGAGCCGCTCCTTGATGCGATTGCCCGTGCACTCGCTCTTTCCAATACAAATCCTTTTGGCGTATAAAAGCAGCACAAGGGGTGCTGGTTTGGGCCTCAACGGTGTCGGTGCCGGACCAGACCGAAGATTATGGTTCGTCGCTCCGAGGAGGAAAATGAAAGCGTGGTGGCAGCAATTGCTGCACCCGCTGAAATCACTCGAAACTCGGAACCTGTAGATTTCGAGAAGCTACTGAGTGATTTGTCCGCCGCTTTCATCCGCGTATCTGCTGAAGAGGTCGACGCCGAAATAGAACGATGGCTCCAGCTGATCGTGCTTGCGATGAATATCGATCGCAGCACCGTCGTGCAGGTCGATCCGGCAGATGGGATCATTTATGCGACCCACCAGTGGGCGCGAGAGGGTCTGGATGCGCCGGACAGAGGGCGGAGGGTGAACCCTACCGGTTCTTTCCCCTGGCTCACCGCCCGAATACTCTCCGGCGAGATTACTGTAATCTCGCGTCTTGGCGACATTCCCCCCGAAGCCTCCAAAGATAGGGACAGCATCCGTCGCTATGGAAACAAGTCGAACGTTGCAATCCCGCTCAGGGTTGCCGGAGTTGTGGTGGGAGCGGTCCTCTTCGGCACGCTCCTTTCCGAGAGAGCGTGGTCCCAGAAGGAAATTCAGCGCCTGAAACTAGTGGCAGAGATCTTTGGAAACGCACTGGAGCGAAAGCGCGTTGAATGGGAGGTTCGCAGATTATCGGCAGAACTGCGGCAGGTTTCACAAGTCGTGACGATGGGAGAGCTTACCGCTTCCTTGGCGCATGAGTTGAATCAGCCGCTGGCGGCGATCCGGAACAACTCGCAGGCTGCTCTTTCTTTGCTGACAGCAAAATCTCCGGATATTAATGAGATCGGAGTCGCCCTCGAAGATATAGTTCGAGACTCCATAAGGGCGGCGGATACCGTGCGCAATGTGCGCGCGCTATTTCAACGCGGCGAAACAAAGATGTCTTCCGTCGATGTCAAAGAACTTCTGCTGGATGTCAATCGCATCGTAAGCGCCGACGCGAGAATGAAAAGCATATCTTTGTCGATGAGGGTGCCCGATTCTCTACCGCTGGTCAGAGGCGACAAGAAGCATCTGACGCAAGTCCTACTGAATCTGGTACTAAATGCGTTCGAATCGGTCTGCGAGAGTGACGGACCGCGCGAGGTCGGTTTGATCGCTAGCTCGAAGGACCTCAGCCGCGTGCAGGTGTCTGTTCGAGACTCGGGTAAGGGCATCGAAGACAAAATCATGCCACACCTGTTCGAACCCTTCTTCACTACCAAACCGGAGGGAATGGGGATGGGGCTCGCCATCGTGAAGTCAATCATTGAGAATCACGGAGGCCGGCTCTGGGCAACGCAGAACGCCGAGCGTGGCGCGACTTTGGAGTTTGAACTTCCCGCTGAATCAGATCGTCAAAGCACTGCGTAATTTTGAGTCGCACGAGGGAAACATCGCATGAAAGTTGCCGTTATCGATGACGACCAATCGGTGCGCACTTCATTGGTCCGCGCCATTAAAACGGCCGGTATAGAGGTAGCCTCTTATTCGTCGGCGCGGGAGTTCTTGGACGATCCCTGCCTCAATCAAATCGACTGTGCCGTGACCGATGTGCGTATGCCGGGTATCGACGGCCTCGCGCTTCAAGAAATGCTCGCTCAGACTGAGCCCCATCTGTCACTCGTGTTCATTACAGGCCAGGGTGATGTCCCAATGGGTGTCAAAGCGATAAAAAGAGGCGCCGTTGATTTTCTTGAAAAGCCGGTCGATCGCCAAGCATTGTTGGAGGCGATTCACCACGCCGCCGAACGTAGTCACGACCGAAAGTCGGCGAACGCCGCCCTTGGAGACCTTCAACGCCGGTGCGAGTCTCTGACGCCACGCGAGCGTCAGGTTTTTCAGTTGGTCACCACTGGACTCCTCAATAAACAAGTAGCGGCGGAGCTTGGCACTAGTGAACAGACTATCAAAGTTCATCGGGCCCGCGTGATGTTCAAGATGAACGCCGAATCAATCGCTGAACTCGTGCGTATGGCGGATCAACTGCACGTCCGGCCAGCTAGCAAAGCCGATTGAAATATCGCGCGTTCGAGAAGATTCGCTCGCGGTGCGATAGGCGTTGAAACGTGGGATCGGCCCGATCGAACGGTAAGATCCGGCTGGTTTACCGCGTCGATGATCTTCGACGACGTTACGCACGTCCAGCCTCCGCACACTCCGGTTCAACTTCATGACCGATAGGACCGACAGCTGAACGGAGCGCCCACGAAGATGGAGGGCGCTCGACCCGTGCTTCATCAGGACCTAATCTCTGCTAATTCATTGGCGTTTCGAATTCCCGGCCATGGCCTGCCCTCGGAAGAATGCAGACCGACGCAAGCGTTCCATCCAGATCACACGCGTTGCCTCCTTCACCCCTGCCGCACTTAGAGCGAGTTAACAAGCGAATGATAGCGGCACCCGCCCCTCGAATGCTGTTATTAGAGGAAGTCGGCTTCTTTGCAGTGCAAACAACTTCCGTATCACTGCTCTAGTTCCCGAACTTCCAGATCAAATTCACGGCAAGGAAATCGATGATGTTGCTCGAGAAATTTCCTTGGACGCGCCCGGCGAGGGGTCCGCGCTGGGTGTCGTACGGAGCGCCGCTGCCATCTAGCACTTCATTGGCGAGACCAGCGGTCATATCCTTGTTGATCACGTATTGGACTCCTGCGCCGAATCGGAGTTGACGATCAAGCGGCAAGGTGGGTGTACGATTTTCCTCTGAGACCGGCGAGCTGTCGTAGGCGAATCCCGCCGACCAGAGCCAACTTTCCGCGAGGCGATATTGTCCGCCGAATGCGATTTGGATCGTATTGGAGTAATTGAGATTAACCGCCAGGTTCTTTTGCGTTTCGCCAGAGATTCCAAGGGTCGTCTGCCCGAATTGAGACCAATCCTGCCACCCGATGTTTCCCATCAGTGCTAAGGTCGGAGTCAACTGGTACAGGCCGCTCGCCATGAACTGCTGCGGCTCGGTCTGGCCGAGATTGACTTTGGCGCCGAGCAGTCCGCTTTTCTTGAGCGCCGCACTAAGACCCGGGCTAAGGCCTGTAACGAACGGATGAAAACCGAATTTGAAATCGACTGGCGATTGGTAGGTAAGCCCGATTCGAAGTTTGGATATCGGCTGCAGCAGGATGCCCACGTTTCCGCCGAAGGCTTCGTCCCAGGATTCAATTGACAGCCCGCCGTCGCCAAATCGCGGAAGAATGTTATTGATCTTCGCCTGATCGTAGAAGCGCGCAACGTTGAAGCTGAACCCGGCTCCAACCGAAAGCCAATCATTGAACCGATAGGCGATCGACGGATTCACCTGCCCGGTTATGAGTGAACTCGTTGTCACGTAGTAGCGTCCCACCCAGTTGAGACTATAATCACTAGCAAGACCAAAATTCGAATATGCTGCAACGCCCAGCCGTATCCGGTCGGACAATTTGTATACGTAGAATGCAGCGCCGATCGGAAAGAAGACGCCCGCGTTTCCGCCTCCACCTCCACCGCCCCGTACGCTGGTTTGCGACCCGCGTTCGAAATTGATATCCGGCAGCATCGCGCCGCCAGCGACGAGCAATTGTGATCGATCCAGGAGCGTCATTGCCGCTGGATTTGCTGCGGCGGTCGAAGCATCGGCGCCCATCGCGGCGCGACCTGCGCTGGCGGTACCCAGGTCCGGTGCTCCAGTCTCGTATAGGCTAATACCTGCGCTCCACGCCGTTTGAGCTGAAATGAATATTGCAGCCAGCAGCGCGAATACCTTCAACATAGATCCGCATCGCATCCCAATCACGATTCGATTTCAATTGGACTAAAGTTTAATATCGCCGTAATCAATTTTCAGGTGCGATTGGCTGTGACGACGGTTGACGTACTCGTGTGGAGGCGCTTCATCGGGACCTCACGCCGTCGAAATTTCTTCTCGCGGCAACAATCGCCCTTGCTGAACGAGCTGCCGTAGCAATCCTCAGGGTTCGCTGCGGCCTTCAGGCTGCGCCGGCAGGCGCGTGAGTTCGACGCCACGATCAATTGCTGGATCAAAGGCTACGGCACTCTTCTTCGGCTGATTGGTCTCTTCATGTGCGTGGGATTCAAGCGTTGCTCGGCGGCAGCATCTGCGAGACATCGCTGTCCCTATCGCTTGCGGGTCTCACGCCGGTCAACCTAGCTTCAAGATTCGAGAGGAGAGCCCCTTGCCCTTTGGACTGCCCGCAACGGCGCCTTTTGATCGAAAGGCTCGAAGAGGCTGGCGGCCGGCTTCGCTGGGCGTATCAAGCGTTTGGTCGGCCTATCATCGCGTCCTGTCTTCACTACCGTCGGCAGATGCAATTCTTTTACATACTATCTGTCGGGAATTGAGTGGCATCGCACTCTGCGGACACCTGGCTGACTGGGAAACTCGCTGATCAACAGTTCTTCAGCGTTTAGAATACCGGGGCGTTGAAACCCAGAAATTCTAACGAAGTTCTCGGCGCACGGCAGACAAATACATTGCAATCAATCGTGATTATCGCAGTCTTATCACCGATCTTTATCACAACATGCCGTTTGGGCCGATTTCGAAAGAAAGCTGCCGTGAGTCGACGAGGCATCCCCACGGGTGCCATGGTACGAAGGTCCCATATCTTCGAGAAAGGTCTATCTATATAAGCACCCTTGGAGTAGGAGGATTCGAGGTTGCCGCCACATTAGTTCCTACCTTATGGACATAAGGGTCGCGGACCCTTTGCGCAGGAATTTGGTGACAATCTGAAAGGTGCGCCTGATGATTTCCTCACCTGGAAAGGCTGACGAACCACCGGCTGCTCTGATGCAGCTTCAGATCATCGACTGTTACACTCCTAAGCGGCAATTCACTCTCAAGTTTCAAGTGACGTTACTCATTTTTAAAACTCGAGGGCTAGGAGCGGGATCAAGCGTGGGTGCTGATGCAATGCATCGATACTTCTTTCCCATATGTTTTTGTCTATTATATGCATGCTCGCCGCAAACGAGGTTAGCGGGGAGCGGGCTATGCCCAATGCACTCTAGTGAATGTACCTTGGCCCAATGCGCTTTCGTCCGGCAGCGCATTGTCACGGCGCGCGCGACAAGGGGCAGCGGTCGAAAGAGATCTGGACTAGTTCGATGCATTGCTTAAAGTGCGGGTTCGAGAATTCAGTCGGTCGAAAGTTCTGCTCTGAATGCGGAACCCCGCTCACTCGAGGCTGTCCGCACTGTGGTGCAGAGAATGCACCGACGGCAAAGTTCTGCGGGGAATGCGGCACTTCGCTCAGCGCGCCGGCTAGAGTTCAACAGCCTGAGACACCGTTGACCCAGCCGCGAGACTCCAGTGGTGAGCGACGACACTTGACCGTGATGTTTTGCGATCTGGTCAGTGCGTCCGAGATTTCCGCGCGATTCGATCCCGAAGAATGGCACGAAGTCGAAGCTGACTATCTCCGCGCGGTTGCAGAAGCGATCAAACGCTTCGGCGGCTTTGTAGCTAAGTACCTTGGCGAAGGCGTGCTCGCCTATTTCGGATGGCCAGAGGCGCACGACAACGACGCCGAACGGGCCGCTCGCGCGGGGCTCGCGATCCTCGAGGGGATCGACGCGCTCAACCAGCGCGAGCGGCAAGACAGCGCTGCGAAGATCTCCGTGCGCGTTGGAATTGACAGTGGCACGGTCGTGATCGGCAAAGGCGGTGGCAGTGATTCGGAAGTCTTCGGCGATACCGCCAACATCGCATCGCGAGTGCAGTCGTCCGCCGATCCTGACACCGTGCTTGTCAGCGCCTCTGTCAATCGACTGATCTCTGGCCTGTTCGTGGTCATGGAGCGAGGTACACATCAGCTAAAGGGAATCCCCCAGCCAATCGAGATGTATCGAATCGTCAAGCTCAGCGGTGCGCGGAACCGCCTGGCCGCTTCAGTTGTAAGGGGCCTCACCCCTTTCGTGGGTCGCGCGGAGGAAATGGCGCTTTTATGGAACCGCTGGCAACGCGCGAGTGATGGCGAAGGACAGGCTGTATTCATTACGGGCGAAGCGGGTATCGGCAAGTCGCGATTAGTGCGGCAATTTCGCGAGCGTTTGAGGGGAACTCCGCATACTTGGAACGAGTGCGCCGGCGCGTCGTATTTCCAGAACACGCCCTTTTACCCCATGACTGACATGCTTCAACAGGGCTTCGTTCAAGGCGGCAATGAATCTGACGAGGCGAAACTAGCTCAACTGGAAAAAGCCCTCGAACTCGCCGGATTGAAGCTTTTAGAGGCGGTTCCGCTCATCGCTCCGATGCTTAACGTCTCGGTAAGCGAAAAGTATTCGCCGCTAACGCTGCCGCCAGAGCAGAAGCGCAAGCGGCTGCTGGCGACGCTAGCTGGATGGTTCCTTGGCGCGGCTCGAGTCCAGCCGATCGTGATGGCGGTCGAGGATTTGCACTGGTTCGATGCATCCACGCTGGAGGTGATGCAGTTGCTTATCGAACAAGGTGCGGCGAGTCGCCTGCTGTTGTTGTCCACGGCGCGACCGGAGTTTCAGGCACCATGGCCGCGGCGGACGCATCACACACAGTTGAACTTGAATCGTCTGATAGCGCGCGATGTGCGCGAACTGGTGGGACAGGTAGTATCGACTAAGGCGCTGTCGGAAGACACAATTGATCAAGTAATCGAGCGCACCGGCGGAGTGCCGCTGTTCGTTGAGGAGTTGACGCGTGCGGTGCTTGAGAAAGGCGATGGCAAACGCACGGCGCGCGAGATTCCCGCCACCCTCCATGACTCGTTGATAGCGCGCTTGGACCAGCTAGGCCCTGCAAAAGAGCTGGCGCAGATTGCTTCGGTCATTGGACGTGAATTTTCATATGAGGTGCTCCGGGTCGTCTCTCAGATCAGCGAAGATGACCTGCAGTCCGCGCTGGCAAGGCTCGCCGATGCAGAACTGATTTACGCTCGCGGCATTCCGCCCGAGGCGAACTATTCTTTCAAGCATGCGCTTATCCAGGAAGCGGCCTATGACACGCTGCTCAAAAGCCGCCGTCGCGAATTGCATCGGCGCGTGGCAGTCGCTATCAAAGAAGATTTTCCGGATTGTCAGCTCGAACTCGTCGCGCGACACTGGACCGATGCCGGTGAGACAGAATTGGCGATCGTCACCTGGCGCGAGGCTGGCGATGCCGCGTTCGAGCGCCACGCCTTGAAAGAAGCGGAGAATGCATACCGGCAGGCGCACAGCATCCTCAAGACGCTCCCGGAACCGCACGAGCGTGACGGACTCGAGCGGGAACTGATGAAACGCTTCGCGCAAGTGCTTCAAATAACCCAGGGATGGGCGGCGCCGGAAGCGGCAGCGGTGGCCGAGCTTGCGAGAGAGCTCTCGGAAAAGAGCGGCGACCTCGCACAACTTGTCCCGCAGATGACTGGTTCGTTTGCTACCGCTATTACCAAGGGGGACCTGCCGACGGCAAGCGCGGTAGCAGATCGGATACTTCAGCTCGCCGAGCGCGACGGAAGTCCGGCGGTTTTGGGCTCCGCTTACGCCTGTCAGGTTACGGCCTGCTATTGCCGAGGCGATCTGAGTGGAGCGGAAAAGCATTTCCGGTCCGGCGCTGCGATGTTTGAAGTCTCGGCCCGTGAAGTTCCCTCGGTAATGGGGTCTTTTGGCGTCGCTGCTCACGTAGCGTGGATGTTGGGAAATGCTGAGACCGCGCGCGATCGGATGCGTCAGGCTATCGCGGGTGCTGTCGCTCTCAAGAGTCCCTTCGAACTCGCTTATGCCCAGTATCTTTCTGCAGCATTGCAGCTCTTCATGAGAGAATTTGCCGATGCGAAGACAGCGGCAACCTCGGCCGTTGCTCTGGCAGACGAGCACGGATATCGGCAGTATGGTTCCGGAGCTCGAATCTTTCTCGGCCTCGCCGAGGCTGCCCTCGGCAATCCGGCAGAGGGAGTGCAAAAAGTTGAGGAGGGACTGCGCGGCCTGACCGAAAGCGGTACGGGAATCATGATGACGCTCTATCTAAGCTGGGTAGGGGTGTCGCAGTGGCTCGACGGCAAGGTACTTGAGGCCCTTGGAACAATCGAAAAGGCGCTACAAGTGAATCCCGCAGAACTGTCATGGAGGCCAGACACGATTCGGCTGCGCGGGGAGTTGCATTGGAGACTCGCTCAAGTGCAAGAAGCGGAGCGAGACTTTCGCGAAGCAATCCTAGTTGCGCGCAAGATCGCGGCGAGAGCATGGGAGATACGCGCCGCGCTGAGCCTAGCACGGATGCTGAAGGCGCGCGGCGACCTCACTGAAGCGCGCGACCTATTAGCGCCACTCTATGCGAGCTTTACAGAAGGCTTCGACACAGTAGATCTCAAAGATGCCAAGGCGCTTCTAATGGAGCTGGAAGGGTAGCCGCATCTGCGCCCAAGGTTTGAATTCAGACCGACCTACGTCGACCCAAGAAGTTAATGTCGTCGCGAGCGAACGAAAGCGCATCACCGACTACTCTACTCGGCTGGGTTTATCGCGACTGGAATACTCGGCATCGCCTTTTTCGCTCGAGGAAGTCTTCTAGCAGCGAAATACTGGAATCAATGAAAGCGGACGAGAAAGCTGCCGCCATGCGCTCGGGCGCAGGTCTCTGAAAGACTCACTTTCACTTCAACCGCCCAGCCGTTCCCGCGGCATCGCGGCGCGCACGCTCGCGGTCGCGGTCGCGGCGGCGAGTGCGATCATCATCTGCAGCACGATCGTCGAATGACCGAGCGAAAAGAAAAACATGCCGCCGATGGGGGCTTGCCGCGCCGCAACAGGAAGCGCGTGGTGTCGTCGATCGCCGCGATGTGATCGGCGTCGAACGCGTGGCGCAGCCCAGTCCGTAGGCGAGCACACCCAACCCCGCCATCGCGGGAAAGCGCGGCGCGTAAAGGAAGAACAGCCCCAGGCATGCGACGTGCAGGAGCGCGACGGAGCCGAATAGCGCGCCAGCGCTATGACGATAGTCCGAATTCACCACCGCTCACATCGTAGCTGGGAAGCCGCACAATGGCTCTACTCTTAATTTCCACCTTGCCTATCTGATGTAGGATCGAAGGTCGAGCGAACTAACGTGATCAGCTGGAGTCTACTCGTTATGAGTTTTTCGAGGACATCACTCTTGAGTTGACGCTGTCAAGGTTTACACGAACTTTCGGGTGTGCACTGTTCGGAGGTCGGGGCGGAACCAATTCTGCGCCGGGATAATTCCTCGGCCTAGACATCCGAGGGAATTGCAAAGTACGAGCCCGTTGGCGATCGCTTCGACCTGTCGAACAATCCGCTGAGAACCCATCAACGCGATGCGGCTCGCCCTTACCCCGCACAGCCGACTTAACGCTGCGAAAATGACCAAGGGCGCAATGACCATCGCGCTCGCCAGGACCATAACCGACGATTGCAAAAGACGGAGCAGTTTCAAGATTCAATCGGTGCCGCGTCGAGGTCGGCGAGACGT
The DNA here is from genome assembly GCA_030038355.1 of Candidatus Binataceae bacterium. Taxonomy (GTDB): domain Bacteria; phylum Desulfobacterota; class Binatia; order Binatales; family Binataceae; genus JASHPB01. The sequence goes on along the minus strand of JASHPB010000086.1, from coordinate 5,450 downwards.
TCGTGCGCGCGATATTCATTGTTAAGGTCGGAAACAATATTGGATTGAGTGCGGGCAGAGGTTGGCTGGCTCTCGCTCCCGGTCAATTCTCGCCAGAATCGCTCTCCCTTCTAACGGCTGGCAGGTTCCAACCTCCCGAGATTTTGGACGCGTTAGTCAAGCGAATGCGATTTGCGGCGGGAACCTTTTACCGTCGAAGAGGATTAGATGGGTAACCTGTACGCGTCGGCGCGCGGAGAGTGTTGTCGAGTTCGCGATAATGAGTTCTGGGCCTCACCGCTCGGGAGGTTCCACAAAAGCGCAAAAAATTTGGAGGAGAATCGAATGATTACTGATAATAGTGGAGCCTCATCCTATGCCGCTTCGCGAAGTGGTAAGACCGACCGCAAAGACCGTCTCCATTTCGGACGGGTTGCTTTGGCAGCAGCAACTCTGATTCTTTGCGCCGGTTCGTTCGCGAAGGCTCTGGCGAGTGAACCGTTCCTGCCGGCGCAAGGGTCGACCGTTCCCTCCAACGGTGACCTCAATCCCTACGGACTCGCTTTTGTATCGGAGTCCAGCCAGCTGCTTGTCTCGAACTTCAACAACGGTGCCACACGCAAAAACCCAGGGGGACTGCAGGGCCAAGGTTCGACCATCGTCACGATTGATCCAAACACGGCGCAGCAGGTCGGGCTATTCTTTCAAGGTACGCCCCCAATCGGCTTTACGAACGCTCTATCAGTTCTTCAGAAAGGCTTTGTGCTGGCCGGCTCGGTGTTTACAGTCGGAAAGTCCACACGAGCGCACTCGGGGGGTCTTTTTATCTTCGACCTCAATGGGCACGAAGAACCCAATATAACAACGGGAATCAATGGCGCTTGGGGGCTGGCCGTCAACGATCAAGGCACAGCCGCACAGCTTTTCGTCTCCAATGTGCTTGACTTTGATCCTAGGAGCAAGACTAACAGACTATCGCCGGAGTGCACGATAACTCGTTTGGACGTATCGCTCACGGGAGGAGCGTTACAGCTAATTGGGAATCCGACTACCATCGGCTCGGGCTATTTGTGTGGTCCAGATAGCGCTGCGTTGGTGGTTGGTCCGGCGGGACTAGTCTACAACTCCTCGGCCGACACTCTCTTCGTCGCCGCCGAAGGCGATAATCAGATATTCGCGATCAATAAAGCGAGCCAGATAGACAGTCCCGCAGGCAAGGGCACGTTGGTGTATGAGGACCAGCAACATTTGCACGGGCCACTTGGACTGATGATAGCACCCAACGGAGACTTTATAACCGCGAATGCCGATCCCGCCTCCGTTACTTCCAATCAGACCCAGCCCAGCGAACTAATCGAATTTACGCCGGAGGGCAACTTCGTTCGGCAGTTTTCAATCGATCCCAATCCTGGCAGTGCCTTCGCGATCTTGAATTTTCCTTTAGGCAGTGCCAACCTCCTCGCTTTTGTGGATGATGCGACGTCGACTGTATCGATCTTGGGACTTTCTCCCTTCTAGCACTCGGATTTAGGGCTAGTCGTCGGACCAATGAGCTAGCCGGCATTCAAAAAGTTTCTTATGTGCTCCAACCGATGGGGTGTCGATGGGTCTTTTATGTTCAACTCTTAAGTTTTCGTTGACAAAGGCCACACCCGACTGTCACGGTACGCCGGACTGCATTTGTGTTAGGGGCAGGACTAGAGCGCCAAATCGCGGTCTCCACCGAATGGGATCAGTTTGCGCCAGCTTGCTGGAGCAAGATAGAATCGAACTCCTAGTGCCGTTTAAGAAGCTCTATGGCGACAGCTTTGGGTGATGGTCTTGGAAGATTCAGCTGTCGTCAGGCTGTTCACGGATCGGTACTGAGAGTTCGAATGCATTTTGCTCCGCCGGTCAGTCTAAACAAACCGCTGCCGTTCAGAGAGTGGCTTGGAACGAGACAAGTAACTTTCGTGAGCACATCGAGTTGCGCAACCTCTCCGCTCGTCCGTAACATTTATACCGGTGAGTTGAGGTTCCCGCGGTCGGTTCCTTGTTCCTGCCCTGACGAAGCGCGAACTGCTATGCTGGCGTTCGTACCACCGAAACCGAAAGCATTTTTCATGGCGATTCGTATGTTCGCGGGACGGGAGTAGTTCGCAACAACATCTAAGTCCGCGGCTATGTCGCTATTGTCGTAGTTTATTGTGGGCGGCAGGACACGTCGGCACATCGCCAACACGGTATAGACAAACTCGATCGCGCCTGAAGCACCAAGGGTGTGTCCGATCATTGACTTGGGTGAACTTATCGCCAAATGCGAGCAATGGGCTCCAAAGACCTTTCGTATCGCTAAAACCTCAGCAGAGTCTCCCTGGACGGTGGAGGTGGCGTGAGCACTGATGTAGTCGATGTTCCCCGGGTCAAGCCCGCCATCGGCAAGGCACATGCGCATGCAGCGAGCCGCACCCTCGCCGGAGGGTGAGGGTGCTATACAGCTGTAGGCATCAGATGTACAGCCGTACCCAATAACTTCCGCCAGCTCGACGGCTCCCCGAGCGCGGGCATGCTCTCGCTCCTCGAGAACCACTGCACCTGAGCCTTCGGCGATAACAAAACCATCGCGATCTTTATCAAAGGGCCGACTCGCTCGCTCGGGACAATCGTTCCGAGTTGAAAGCGCTCGCATCGCCGCGAAACCGCCCACTCCCAATCGGGTAATCGGAGCCTCGGTGCCGCCACAAATCGCAACGTCCAGGCGATTGTCAACTATCATCCTGTAAGCTTCCCCGATCGAATGCGCGCCGGAAGCGCATGCACTGGCGATACTGAAGTTAAGACCCTTGGCACCAAAAATTATCGCGATGTTCCCGGCGGCCAGATTGCTGATCATTTTCGGAAGAATGAAGGGGCTGACGTGACCGATTCCTTCACTTAACCCGTACTCGAAAAGAACTTTCGACGCTTCTTCGAGGGTTGAAAGACCGCACATTCCGGCGCCGAACACCACGCCGACTCGCTCTGCGTTTTCCTGCGAGATGGTCAATCCGGATGCTGTAATCGCCTGTGATGCGCTCGCGACAGCGTACTGGAGCAACAAGTCCATCTTCCTAGCTTCACGTCTCTCAACCCAGTCTTCGACACTGAAATCAGACACCTCACCAGCAATTCGCACGCGAAAGTCGTCTGCCTTGAAGCGCGTGAGCTTCGCGATTGCTGACCGGCCGGAAACCAACGATTGCCAGTTCTTTTCCACACCGGTACCGAGTGGCGTCACCAAACCGAGTCCGGTCACGACTACGCGTCGGCGCGTAGTACTGGCGGCAATTTGTCGCGTCTCATTCCCATCTCGGTTCTTCGCTTCAACATCCATAGTCAGTGACCTCGTGGAAAAAGGTGGATCACATAGGTACCTCCTTTTGTCCGGTTAGAATAGAGCGTTGCGACCATTTTCGCAGATTGACACGTACGCCAGCTAACGGATTCCCAATGCAACGCCGGAAGACTCGTTGCCTCATCAACAGTTGATCGGCGCGAAAGAACTGATGCATTCGACCGCAGTCATGATGTACGGCTCTACTCCTGCCAGCTGTCTTCGGTTTATAGACCACTGGAGGCCCGCTGACTCGTGTCGCCCTGAGGTTGACGCTTACCTCAACTCGGAGGGCAATCCTGACAAAAAAGAATGCCGCTGTTCATCCCATAGTCTCTGCGGTCGAAGGCCATCTTACCGGTGATCGTGCCTGAACCGGTTGCTCCCCGAGACGACATAAAGTTCGATGTGGAAGCGTCGGTGGCTACCCAGGGTACGTTCGACAAGTGGGGCGCAAGTCTGACGTTTGCCTCTGCCAACGTGGAAACCGCAGCGTTCGACGTTAAGATCCATGCGGACACTGCGGATTCTGGTCAGCATTGACGGCTTCATTTGATCCGCGGGCCCCGGATCATCTTCAAGATACTGACCGAGGCGGCACGCGAAAACGTTCGATTCATTCGCACATTGGCTTGAGACGTAGGCCTCAAGCTTCGAGCCTCCACTCTTTCGCTCAGCTCGAGGACCAGCGCGCGATATTACTGCTTCTCTTAACTCCGATTAGTTGCGATGATCGCACCCGTGGGGAGACGGATGGTCAGAACGGCGCGAACAATCGCGCTTGTCGCTGTCATCTGCCTGATACTTCTGGCAGGCTCGGCCCGGGCCGACTCTGATCTGCCATTTGGCAAGTATGTTATAGTTTTTTCAGCCGAAGGTGGCTTCAACCACTTCGGCCCTCGGTTGGAAGAAGACGGCTGGATGCAAGCTTGGACGTTCGCTGGGCGCCTGTCGATCATGCCCCTTGCGCCTTTCAGGTCGGCGCTGCTCGGTCATATTTTCGATGGTGCACTGGAGACTGGCGTCGAACCGGTCTACGTGCGCTTCAGTTCCCAGAGCCAGAATTATGGCGCTGGTGCGATCGACCTCCGTTATCATTTGCTCGGCCTGAGCTACGGCCCCTTGGTGCCGTGGATCCATTGGATGGGCGGAGTCGGCGGCACTGACCTCCAGGTCCATGCCCTAAGCGGGCCTCTCATGTTTATCATGCAGGCGGGCGGTGGGGTGTCCTGGTTCTTCAACCCTCGAACTGCGGTTTACCTCGGCTACCAGTACATGCACCTCTCCAACGCCGACACTGAGCACCGAGACCAATCTCTGAACTCGGGAATCGGTGCCGTGATCGGCGTATCGATCTTCCTGCCTCATTAGCGACTCATTATCCGGTGAGCTCCCTCCGCCGCCAACAGGCGGCTCGCTTGAGGGCGACATCGCCTTGTTTTCGGCGGGCGATTTTTCTAAACCCTTGCAAAGAGAATGCGAATTCGGGGACTGCTTGGTGGAGCCAAGTGAATTCGAACTCTAAGTGCTGTTTCTGAAACTTCGTGACGACAACTCCAGTGATGGTCTTGGAACAGATGGCTGCCTCAGAATGTTCAAGGATCGGTACGGCGAGCTCGAATCCATCTCGCTCCACCAAGCAGTCAGCAAATTCGCGATCTCCCTGCAACAGCCGAGAAAATCAGCGCCCGGCCTATGCAGTCGCCGGCGCCCTGAAATAATTGCTCACGCACGGTAGATTGCTCTGAATCTGCGCGGATTCAGACTATCTCGCGCCTTGCCATCGCAAAGCGCGACTTGGTGAAACGCCGACCGCGCGTGAATCGTACTGATTATTGGACGATGTCGATCGAGGCCCCGGGCGTGTGAGGTACAGTTCATGACGCGGCGATTTCGGATGGTGATGGTTGGCGCGGCACTCATGCTGGCGATGCCGGTCGCGGCGCTGGCGCAGAACTTCAGCGGCTACGGTCGAGGGTCGTCCGCCTCCGGCGGCGCTTATGGATGCGCTAGCGATCCTCAGGTCGCCCAGTTGATGCAGCAGCGCGAGGACCTCAACAACCAGATTTCGCAGGCTGACTACTATCACGACTATAATAGCGCCCAGCAGCTCGCCTCC
>JASHPB010000010.1 GCA_030038355.1 Candidatus Binataceae bacterium | reverse complement strand
CGGGGATCAATCAGCCCCACGGATCGCAACCGAACCGCGCTACACCCGACATGAAAGATATCGCGCCATTAGGCGAGCAGTGTCGGGTCGCGGAGTCCTACCTTCCCGCGCTTCTCAGCTGTGCTTCGAACTCGACGAGCAGCTGCGTAAACAACCTGGGGTCCGTGCCATGCATCGAATGCGGCATCTGAGGGAATGACCGGTAGTCAATCTGCTGGCCCGAGCTGGAAACAAGTTCACAGGCGCGCTTTGCCTGCAAGTCCGATGCGGCGCCTAGAAGATAACCCTGGGCTTCATCCACGCGGCGGAAATGATGCGTGTACAGAACGGGACATTTGACGCTGGCCAGCACACGCGCATGATCGCAACTCTGGTAAACAGATCCTTGCCAGAAGGCGCGCGCCCATTCGGGATCATATTCCTTCAGCATCTGCGGGATCTCGCTTTCCGAATTTAACATCGGCATCGGAAGGTTGGAGAGCCAGACAGGAAGCTCCGTTTTTGCGGCCCGCTGCATCCCGGCCCAATCGCCAACGCTCCACTGATCGCCGAGGTATTTGCTCATCAATGCGAAAATCGGCCCGATCGTTTGGCGGATCGAATGCCCATACGCAGGGCTGACATCAGAGGAGAACAACGGCGGGTCTTCATAGTGGGCGCCGCGAACCATCCGGGGCATCGCATAAGCAGAGAGCCAGGCCGTGATCACGCCGCCTGACGACAGTCCGCTGACAATCACCGGCCGTTTGATGGCCAGATGGATGAACCGCACCATGTCGTTGCCGAAGTTATCGAGCGTATAGCGGCCCGGCGTCCGGCTCGACCTTCCCTGTCCGCGCAGGTCGACCGCGAATGTCTGGAAATGATCCTTGAGCAGGTTCATCGCCTGCTCGTAGCCCCACCACGACTCGGTTTGTCCCGGAATCAGCAGCAGAGCGGGTTTATCTGGCGATCCTGCAACAGCGTAGTTGATGACCGCTTCGCCCGTGTCGATCGTTTGCTCGGGAAAGGAATGGGCCACGTAGGTTTCGGCGGGATTGTCGGGACCGAATCGATGAGCGCTCATACGGGTCGCCTCGCAGGCTGGAAATCACACGTCAGCGTTGCCACGATCGACGCGCACTGACAAGCGCTCGCCAACTGCACCCGCGGGAACCTGCGCGGAGATTGGTAATCGGTAAGTTCCGTTACAAGAATCGGCCACCCGCCATCGCCTGAGAGCGAGGAAACTCACGCAGAATCTGATGCCCGTCTGATGGTGCGCCGATGGCACTGTACTTGCTCTGCCGGCAAACTCGGTCAGTATGGCGAACAGCACCTCCAAAATCCTGCTCGGTCGACTCAGTTGTCAGCCGGCATTCGATGGACTTCGCGCCATCTGCATCACAACCGCGATCGCCTTTCACGTCGGCTCGTGGGATCGCGCCTGGCTCAACAATCAGACGAACCGCGGATGGGTGGGTGTAGATGTATTCTTCGTGCTAAGCGGGTTTCTGATCACGTGGATCGTGGTCGCGGAGCTGGAGCGGAGCGGCACGTCTAGTCTGCGGCGATCCTACTTTCGCTGCGTGCTTCGCCAGCAGCCGGCCTTCTTCTCGGGGCTGATCGCTTTCTCGCTTGCTACTGCTTTTCTTCCATCGAGCGCATTTTTGCTTGATCGTCGACAACCCGCCGTATTTTCTGACCTACACTCTGAACTTCGCGGTCGCGTTCGGATGGTGCAGGCTACCACCCTACGGGGTTACCTGGTCACTCTGTATCGAAGAGTAGTTCTACCTATGCTGGCCGCGGACGCTCAGGAGGATCGGCAGGCGGCGATGCCTCAGAATCGGGCTGGCGATCGTGCCTATCAATCGATGCCTTCTTTTCGCAAAGCTGAACGCGGGACATTTTATGGCGCCTTCGCCGCGCTCGATCGATCGTGTCTATTACGGTCTCGACACTCGTATCGACACGATCTTGATCGGCTGTGCAGCTGGATTGGCGCTTTCTGAGCCTATGGCGCAAGCGTGCTTTCGGCGTTTGCGAGACTGGCGATGGTTCAGCGCGTCGGCCTGTGGACTCGCGACTCTCGCAGTAGCATGGGCAACCGCAGGCTCGACGATCAACGGATGCTGATGGCGCGCAGCGACAGTAGGCTTCACACTAATCGCGGGTGCGACGGCGCTCTTCGTAATCGCGCTGTTTTTGCAGCCGCAATCGTGGCCGACGTGCATGTTTTCATGGTCGCCGATGGTTTTCGTCGGCAAGATTTCCTACGGGATCTATCTGTTTCACGACCCGGTATGGCGAATGATCGCGCGCCTCATGCATTTATCGTTCGAAGCAGTCGGCACGGTACCGCAGGAAGTGACCGCGATTATAGCGGTCTGGACGATCAGCGTCGGCGTCGCCTGGCTGCACTACCGATTCGTTGAAACCCGATTCCTCGCTTTGCGCAAGCGCCGCGGAGATGAGAGCGCCCGGCCGGGATCGCGCGTGGCGCTTGCAGATTCCGCGTTGCCGCCAATCGAAATCGCGCCCGCGCCATCCGAGCTTGTCTAGCACGATTGTTGCGCCGCGCTGTAGTAATTGCAGATAAAAGGAGAGCGGGCCTTATCGCTGTGGGAATGGCCCGCCCTCGAGTGTGCGGTCCAAAGGCGAGTTTGAACGTGCGAGCACCTATCAATATAGCCGCGCCTCAGCAGAGTGAAGTCAAATCTTCCTAGGCGAGCTAGCTGTCGCAGTTCAGCGACGGAAATTCCCGCAAAGACAGGTCTTTTGGATTGGTCGGGGTGAGCCGATTTGAACGGCCGACCACACGCACCCCAAGCGTGTGCGCTACCAGGCTGCGCCACACCCCGACCTGAAGAGCGATCGCGCAAAAGCGCGAGGGGTCAGATCTCGAAGACTACCTTCGCGCGCATCGCAAAACCATACGCGCGGTCGCCGACTATTCCTTCTTCTTGGCCGCGACGCGCGGTCGCCATTGGTAGTACGAGCGCATATCGACCTTGAACGTCCACGCGCTTTTTTGCTGATTGATCAGATGAACGATCTCGTCGCAGATCGCCGACGGCGGCACGAAGTGCGCCGGATCCTCGTCCGGCGCCGCCTCGCGCACCCGCGGGCTGTCAACCGCGCCATCCACGTCGAGGGCAGCCGAATGCACGCCGAGATGCATGAACTCATAGGCAACGGACTCGGCGATCGCATGCTGCGCCACCTTCGACGCATTGTAGGCTGCGTATTGCGCCGGCCCGCTACGCGACTCGGAACCGAGCACGAAGATGATAGTTCCTCCTCCGCGCTCGGCCATCTTGCCGACTAGAGCCTGCGTGCAGAAGAACGGCCCGTACGTGTTGACCTTGAGCTGGAAGTCGAAATCCTCCTCGGTGATTTCGCTGAAGCGCTTGCGCAGATATGCGCCGGCGTTGTTGATCAGTACAGAGATCGGGCCAAGCTCACGCTCGACGGTTTCGACCGCGGCCACGACCTGCTCGCGCTTTGCCACGTCGGTTGGTGTGACGACCGCTTTGCCGCCAGCCTTGCGGATCAGATCAGCGGTTTCATCGAGCTGGGATTTGGTGCGCGCGATAAGCCCACAGGCGTATCCCTCGCGCGCCATGCGTTGTGCGATGTCGCGGCCGATGCCGCGGCCCGCGCCGGTAATCAATGCAACTTTGCCTTCAGCCATAGCGCGTGAATCTTAACTAGTTGAGCCGAGCGTGCAAACCCGCTCGCGCTCCAACTTAATTCGGTTTTTTGCTTGGCCCTCCGCGCGCGGGATGCTAGCGTCAATGGCAGTAGTGATCGAACCGTCGGCGAGCGGATACAGTAGCCGTGCGCGAGACCAAAACGAGAGCATCGAGCGTTCCGATTTTCGTCGTGCTGACTGCGATTGCGCTGTCGCTCGCGATGTCGGGAACATCGCGCGCCGAAGAGCCGATTGCGGAAGCGAGTGCGAGTTCACCGCCCGACAGCACGAGCGACGTCAGTTCGACGACTGATGTGAGCAGTGCCGACCGCAAGCTCATCGAGCTCAACAAGGTGCTGGTCATTCCGCAGAAGTGCTCACCCAACGACGGCATGATGAATTGCGATCCGGACCAGCCGCCGGCTTTGGACCGGAATTCGTCGAACGATTCGAACGCAACCAGCGACGACGCAAATTCAAATCCGTCGGCTGACGAGGATTCTCCCGATAACACGACTCCGCCGGACGCGACGGCCGAGCCGGCATCAACCTCTGACGACGATGACGAGGACGGTACGGTTGCCAATGCCGCACCGGCATCGCCGTCTACCGCGCCTTCGCCGAATGAGCCCGATATTTCCAATCCCGATACGCCGTTGCCAGACGCGTCCGCACAAGGAAGCCCGACGGTCGCTTCCAACGATCCGAACGGGATTACTCCGCAGTACGGCACCCTCGAGGACTACCGGAGCCAGGAGGATGCGGCGATGGAGACTGTTCCCTCGCCGATGTACGTCGGGTCGGTCTCTGGCGTGGGCGGCGGCGTTCCCTATCCGACGTTTGTCAACCCGATCGGCGGAGCGTACGCCGCGGCGCGCGTTTATACCCCGACGTTTCGGCCGCCGTTCGGACCCGCTGGTCCCTGGATGACGCCGCCTTCCGCGATGTTCGTGCGCCCCGGGCTCGCAGCAGCGCCGATGGCGCGGCCAGCTGGACGCTCATTCGGGTTTCATCGCTGAGCGTGCGCGTCGCGGTTGGTTCCGCTCGGCTCAGGCTGTGATTAGCTGCGCTGCGCGACGACGATGCCTCCGATGGGCGAGGAATCTGTGCGATGCTCATAACGATTGACGTCGGTAACAGCCACACCGTGATCGGAATCTATGACGGCGAACGGTTGCTTCATCATTGGCGTATCTCGACCGTTCCCGAGCGCACGACCGACGAGCACGGCGCGCTGCTCAACACTCTTCTTACCTCCGCCGGCATGGAACGCGGGCTTCGTCCGGATGGCGTTGTAATTGCCTGCGTCGTTCCCCCGCTCAACCAGGTGATGGAGCAGCTCGCCGCGCGCTATCTGCACGCGACGCCGCTGATCGTCGGCCCCGGAATCAAAACCGGGATGCCCATTCTCTATGAGAATCCGAAAGAGGTCGGTGCCGATCGGATAGTAAACGCAGTCGCCGCCTACGATCGCTACGCCAGCGCCTGCATCGTCGTCGATTTCGGCACGGCGACGACCTTCGACTATGTGACCGGCAAAGGTGAGTACGTTGGCGGTGCGATCTCGCCGGGACTCGGCGTTTCTATGAACGCGCTGATCGAGCATGCTGCCAAGCTCTACCGCGTCGAGCTGGCGCGCCCGCGCGAGACGGTCGGCCGCACTACAGTCGCGGCGATTCAGTCGGGCCTGGTCTTTGGTTATACGGCATTGGTCGACGGCCTCGTCGGCCGCATCCGGCGAGAGCGCGGCGAAAATGCGCGCGTGGTTGCAACGGGAGGCTTCGCAGAGTTGATTGCTATCGAAAGCGAGACCATAGAAGAGGTCGATGAGTTCTTGACCCTCAAGGGCCTTCGACTAATCTTCGAGCGCAACCGGCGCTGAAGAGAAACTGGAGAGCGAACCTTGGAGAAGCAACCCACTCGCGTCGTGACTGATTCGATGATCGGGCTCAAGATGCCCGACT
>JASHPB010000085.1 GCA_030038355.1 Candidatus Binataceae bacterium | reverse complement strand
AATCGATCCTCGGCTGGTACCGCAACGAAGGAATGATCTTCAAAGGCGGATCGGGCGCGGGCGTGAATCTCTCGGCGCTGCGCTCGTGCCGCGAGAAGCTTTCGTCGGGTGGCACGGCATCCGGCCCGCTTTCTTTCATGAAAGCCGCCGATGCATCCGCGGGCGTGATCAAGTCGGGCGGCAAGACGCGGCGCGCGGCCAAGATGGTCGTGCTCAACGTCGAGCATCCCGATATCCGCGATTTCATCAGGTGCAAGGTCGAAGAGGAAAAGAAGGCGTGGGCTCTGATCGACGCGGGCTATGACAGCTCGCTCGATGGTCCGGCCTACGGCTCGGTTTTCTTCCAGAACGCGAACAATTCCGTGCGCGTTTCCGACGAGTTCATGCAGGCCGTACTCGATGACGCCGACTGGCAGACGCGCTACGTGCGCTCGGGCGAGGTGGATCAAACTTATCGCGCGCGCGAGCTGATGCACGAAATCGCCGAGGCGGCGCACGCCTGCGGCGACCCCGGGATGCAGTTCGACTCGACCATCAACGAGTGGCACACCTGCCCCGCGACCGGCCGGATCAATGCATCGAATCCCTGCAGCGAGTACATGCATCTCGACAACTCGGCCTGCAATCTGGCGTCGCTCAACCTGATGAAGTTCATCGATGAGCGCGGCGAGTTCGACGTGCGCGCCTTCCGCCATGCGGTAGACGTGACGATCACCGCGCAGGACATTATCGTTGACAACTCGTCGTACCCGACCGAAGAAATCGCGCGCAACGCCGCGGATTACCGCGAGCTCGGCCTCGGCTACGCGAACCTCGGCGCTCTGCTGATGGCGCTCGGCATGCCCTACGACTCCGACCAGGGCCGCAGCTATGCGGGTGCGATCACGGCGCTGATGACGGGCGAGGCGTACCTCCAGTCGGCGCGCGTCTCGGAGCACATGGGGCCGTTTGCCGGCTACGCGCGCAACCGCGAGCCGATGCTGAAGGTTATCGAGCATCATCGGCGCGAAGCCTACAAGCTCGACGCGTCGATGGTTCCGCTCGATCTGCTGCGTGCGGCGCGCGAGTCGTGGGATGAGGCGCTCAAGGTCGGCCAGATCGCGGGCTATCGCAACTCACAGGCGACCGTTATCGCGCCGACCGGCACGATCGCGTTCATGATGGATTGCGATACCACCGGCGTCGAACCCGACATCGCGCTGATCAAGTACAAGAAGCTGGTTGGCGGCGGGATGCTTAAAATCGTCAACGGCACCGTGCCGCGGGCGCTCAAGCGCATCGGCTACGATTCCAAGGAAATCCAAGAAATCGTCGAGCACCTCGACGAGCACGAGACGATCGAGGGCGCGCCGCACCTTTCGGCGGCGCATCTCGCTGTCTTCGACTGCGCGTTCAAGCCGCGCTCCGGCTCGCGCACGATTCATTACAACGGTCATCTGAAGATGATGGGCGCAGTACAGCCGTTTATCTCCGGTGCCATCTCCAAGACGATCAACATGCCGGCCGAGGCGACCGTCGACGAAGTTGCCGAAGCATACGTGACCGCATGGAAGCTCGGGCTGAAGGCCGTCGCGATATATCGCGACGGATCGAAACGCACGCAGCCGCTCAACACCGGCAAGGCGAAGGAGGAGAAGGTTGAGCTCCAGGCGATCGCGGCCGCTCTGACAGCGGGTGAGGATTTGCGTGCGCATCGACGCAAGCTCTCGGACGAGCGCAAGTCGATTACGCACAAGTTCGATATCGCGGGCCACGAGGGCTACATCACGGTGGGCATGTACGAAGACGGCACGCCGGGCGAGATCTTCGTGATGATGTCGAAGCAGGGCTCGACTATTTCCGGCCTGATGGATTCGTTCGCGACGGCGATCTCGTACGCGCTGCAATACGGCGTGCCGCTGCAATTCCTGGTCGACAAGTTCGCGCACATGCGCTTCGAGCCGTCGGGCTTCACCAAGAATCCGCAGATCCCGTATGCGAAATCGATTGTCGACTACCTGTTCCGATGGCTCGCGTCGAAGTTCCTCGATGAGGAAGCGAAGCGCGAAGTTGGCGTGATCGAGGCGGAGAAATCGGCGGCTGAAAGATCGGGCGCGCCGTTGCAGCTCGCGCCAGACCCTCCAGTCGCGCGTCTCAACGACGGCAAAGACACCGAGATGCGGCAGGCGTTCATCAACCAGGCCGACGCTCCGCCGTGTCCCGATTGCGGCAGCATCATGGTGCGCAACGGTTCCTGCTACAAGTGCATGAATTGCGGCTCAACCAGCGGCTGCAGTTGATGGGGGTGAGACGATGATGCGGCAGGATAATCGCGGTCACGCGATGAAGCTCGAGGTCGGGCCGCTCGGCTACGTGGTCTATGCGTGCAGCAGATGCGGCTTCAAAGTTTCGGAAGATGGCGCGCGGCATACGGTGGTGGTTGATCGCAGCGGCGTGCAACTGACTGGGCGGATGATGGCGGAGTGGCTCACCGCTCGATGCGGCGAGGCGCGAGCGAACTGAGTATACAGGGTCCCGGTGAATGGCAAAGGGCGGTGTGGATTCCGAGGCGGCGCGATAAAAGGAGCGGGCTAGGCGGAGCAGGATTGGAGGAATCGGCGGAGGAGAGGACATTTTCCGGGACCCACTAAGAATTGGCGAGGCTTAAGGGCCTCGCGACGAGTGTGGTGGTGGGGTGGCGGATGTGGTGACGGCAGGGGGCCGGGGCAACCCGGCCCCCAACTTTGCTGTGGGCTTTGAATGGTGTCACTCTCACCTTAGCCCTCTCGCTGGTCGCCGGGCAGAGGAGACAGAAAGTTGTTTTTGTTTTGAATGGGGCGCCGCCGGTTTCGCGGTGGACGAAGGTTACACCTGCGCTGCACACAAAACCGCAGCGATGTTAAACGAACACGGTCGGCGCAATTTTCGGGAATTGTATTTCGCTCTTCGTGTTTGCGCGCGGAGGAACCGCGCGCGATCCTTCAACTCCGCTCACGATGACCGAAAAAAGCGTTCTGGGGTGGCTTGATTTCCTAAAATGACCAGGTCCGAAAATGGCGAGCATACGCGCGGCGCAATTTACTATGTTGGCTGCACGATGCTCGATCCTGACTTCTGCTACCGCGCCGCCAGGGCGCGCGACCCGCGCTTCGACGGGCGCTTCTTTATCGGCGTCTCCTCGACCCGCATCTACTGCCGACCGATCTGCACCGTCAAGACCCCGATGCGGAAAAACTGCACGTTCTATCCGAGCGCCGCGGCCGCAGAGGCCGCCGGCTACCGGCCCTGCCTCAGATGCCGTCCTGAGCTCGCACCCGGCAACGCGAGCGTCGACGCGGCGTGCCGCCTCGCGCACGCTGCCGCCAGCTTGATCGAAGACGGCACGCTCGCCGACAGCAAACTCGACGCGCTTGCGGCGCGGCTCGGTGTGACTGATCGTCATCTGCGCCGCGTCTTCCAGGCGGAGTTCGGCGTGGCGCCTGTCGCGTATGCGCAGACGCAACGCCTGCTGCTGGCCAAGCGCTTGCTTACCGACACTACAGCTCCGATCACTGAGGTGGCGTTTGCCGCAGGCTTCCAGAGCCTTCGCCGCTTCAACGCGCTGTTCAAGTCGCGCTATCGGCTAAGCCCGCGCGATCTGAGAAAGAATCCCGCAGCGCCAGGCTCGCCCGAGGCGCATCGCTTCGAGCTCAGTTATCGTCCGCCCTACGACTGGAATGGAATCGTTGCGTTTCTCGGCGCGCGATGCATCAGCGGGGTTGAAGAAGTGACCGCTACTGGGTATCGGCGCGTCGTGCGAATCGCGCGCGACGGCCAGCAACATCTTGGCTGGATCGAGATCTCAGCGGCGAAGCGCAAGCCCGCGCTTCAAGTGCTGGTCTCCGCCTCGCTGATGAAGGTGATGCCTGCAGTTCTTGGCCGCGTCAAGCACCTGATGGATATCGCGGCGAATCCGGCGGAGATTAACGAGGTGCTGGGAGCACTCGCCGCCGAGTGCCCGGGACTTCGCGTGCCTGGCGCGTTCGACGGCTTCGAGATCGCGGTGCGTGCGATCCTGGGCCAACAGGTTTCGGTCGCCGCGGCGCGAACTATTGCGGGACGCTTCGCGGCGGCATTCGGTGCGGCGTTCGAGACGCCGTTCGAGTCGCTCAAGACCGCGTTTCCGTCGCCCGAGGCAATCGCGAAGCTTTCGGTGAGTGAACTGGCGATCCTTGGGATCATCGCGGCGCGCGCAAGATCAATTATCGAACTTGCCCGCGAGATCGCGCGCGGCGATCTGATACTCACCCCGGGCGCCGACGTGGCGGCGACGCTCGCGCGACTTGTTGAGTTGCCTGGCGTCGGTGAATGGACCGCGCAGTATGTCGCGATGCGCGCGCTCGCGTGGCCCGACGCTTTCCCGCATACGGATCTCGGCGTGATGCGCGCGCTCGGCGAGCGCAATCCGAAACGACTGCTGATCGCGGGCGAGGCGTGGCGTCCATGGCGGTCCTACGCCGTGATGCATCTATGGGCGTCGGAATCACAAGCGGCCGTTCTGCCGCCGAGGATTCATGGAACTGCTGCTTGATCGCGTTGCGTCGCCGATCGGAACGATTTTGATTGTCTCGGACGGCGAGCTTTTGCGCGCGCTCGAATTCGCGGACGACGAAGATCGGATGCGCCGCCTGCTGAAGATTCATGTCGGCGAGTTCACATTGAAAGAATCGCGAAATCCCGCGGGCCTCAGCGCTCGCATCCGCGCATACTTCGCCGGCGAGCTTGCTGCAATCGACGATATCGCAGTTGAAACCGGTGGCACGCCCTTTCAGCGAGGGGTCTGGACGGCGCTCAGGCGGATTCCCGCGGGCACCACGACCACCTACGGCGCGTTGGCAAAAACGATCGGGCGACCACGCGCGGTGCGCGCAGTCGGGACGTCGAACGGGTCGAATCCGATTCCGATCGTCGTGCCGTGTCATCGCGTGATCGGCTCCGATGGCACTCTCATCGGCTACGGCGGCGGACTTCCGCGCAAGCGCTGGTTGCTCGCCCACGAAGGCGCGATGCCCGCCCAGCGCGAGTTGCTGGCTAGAGCGATCGAACCTGTTCGCTGAATTTAAACCTGGTGCGCGGGGCGGGACTTGAACCCGCACGGTATTTCTACCACCAGCCCCTCAAACTGGCGTGTCTGCCATTCCACCACCCGCGCGCACTGGAAATCCGGAGCTGAGAATGAGGGGCAATCGCTCCGGCCATTCGCGCCGCTATTTGTTCGACGCCGGCGACGCGGCGTTGGCCGGATTCGCAGGCGCCGCTGCGCTCAGCGGCGCAACATTCTTCGGCTTCACCGGCATCACGCTCGACGAGCCGAACGAATGGCTGAAAATACTGCCCGTCAGGCGCTGGGTCGAAGCGTAGGCCAGGAAAATCGAGGTGGCGAAGAATACTACCGCGAGCGCGCTGGTCGCGCGGGTTAACGCGTTGCCCGCGCCGCTCGCGCCGAATACGGTCTGGCTCGAACCGCCAAACACCGCTCCGACGTCCGCACCCTTGCCGTGCTGGATCAAGATAATTATGACCAGCGAGAGGCAGACCATCACGTGGATCGCGACGACGACTGAAACCATCTTCTACTTTGCCGCCCGCGCGCGGACGATGCGCGCGAACGAGTCAGCCCCTAAGGATGCCGTGCCGACCAGAGCCCCGTCAATATCGGGCTTGGAGAGTAGCGAGTCAACATTGTCGGCATTGACGCTGCCGCCGTAGAGAATTCTCACGATTTGCGCGGCAGCGCGGCCAAACCGCTCGTTGAAGGCTCCGCGAATCGCGCCCTGCATCGATTCGGCCTGCTCGGGCGTGGCGGTGCGGCCCGTGCCGATCGCCCATACCGGCTCGTAGGCCATTACGATTCCGCCGGCTTCGTCGTCGGTCAGGCTGCCGAGCGCGCCCTCCATCTGGCGCAGCACAACTTCGAGCGCGCGGCCGCTGTCGTGCTCCTGCTGGGTCTCTCCCACGCAGACGATCGGAGTCATCTTGTGATCGATGGCGGCACGCACCTTGCGGCCGATTAGTTCGTCACTTTCGCCGAAGATATGGCGCCGCTCCGAATGGCCGACGATGACGTGGTAGACGTCGTAGGCGAGCAGCATCGTCGGCGAGATCTCGCCGGTGAAGGCGCCCTTCTCCTCGTAGAACATGTTCTGTGCGCCGAGGATGATCGACGAGCCCCTGAGCGCGTCTTTCACTTCGGGGATGAGGATCGCCGCCGGCGCGACGAGTACTTCGCGATCGGTGAATGTCTCGCGGCCGAGGTCGGCGATCAACGCTGAGACAAGCGCGCGCGCCTCGCCCGGCACCAGATGCATCTTCCAGTTGGCGGCGATGAGTTTCTTTCGCATCGAAGTAGCGCCTGATCTCAATCTAGCATGCCGAGCCGTGGGCTAACTCTCGAGTGCCTTAACGCCGGGCAGCTCGATTCCCTCGAGGAACTCGAGCGTCGCGCCTCCACCGGTCGAGATGTGGGTGAATTTTTTCGACCATGGCTGATGGCCGACGGCGGCCGCAGTGTCGCCGCCGCCGATGATCGATTTTACGCCCGGCATATTCGCGAGTGCTTCGCCAAGGCGCATCGTGCCCTGCGCGAATGCCGGCCGTTCGAAGAGCCCGAGCGGGCCGTTCCAGATCACGGTCTTCGCGCGCCCGAGTTGCGCGATAAACGTGTCGACAGTCGCAGGTCCAATGTCGAGGCCCATCATGTCGGCCGGAATCTGCGTGACGGTCGCCGCGCTCTCCTCATCGGCAGAGAGCGCGACAACGTGATCAACCGGTAACACGATGCGCTTGCCCTTCGCGACTGCCTCGTCGAGAAGCTCTCTCGCCATAATGATCTTGTCGTCCTCGACGCGCGACCTCCCGACCTCGATGCCTTTGGCCTTGAGGAACGTGTAAGCCATCGCGCCGCCGATCAGGATCGCGTCGAGCTTCGCGATGAAACTCTTGATGACGCCGATCTTGTCCGACACCTTGGCGCCGCCGAGGATTGCGACCGCGGGGTGCTGCGGGTTTTCAGTTACGGAGCGGAGTGCCTCGAGCTCGCGCATCATCAGGAATCCCCCCGCGCGCTCGGCTATGAATCGTGTCACACCCGCAGTGGACGCGTGCGCGCGATGAGCCGAGCCGAACGCGTCGTTTACGTATGCCTGTTTGCCGCGCGCGAGCTCGTGCGAGAAATCGCGATCGTTGGCCTCCTCCTCAGGATGAAAGCGCAGGTTCTCGAGCAGGATCGCGTCGCCCGGCTTCAGCATCTCGATCATTCGGCCGGTGATATCACCGATACAGTCGGGCGCGAGTGCGATTTTCCTGCCGAGCACGTTGGTCAGATACTCGGCGATCGGTTTGAGACTCAGTTCGGACGTGCGTTCCTTGGGACGGCCGAGATGCGAGCAGAGAACGGCCGCGCCGCCTTTTTCCATCACGTAACGGATCGTGTCGAGGCTCGCGTCGATTCGCTCACTGTCCTGGATCTTGCCTTCGGCGAGCGGCACGTTGAAGTCGCATCGGACGAGGACTTTCTTGCCGCTGAGCTGCAGGCTGGTGATCGATCGCGCGGGCATCGAGCTTTCTTTAATCCGTCGGGGCTGCGGCTAGAGCTTGGAGGCGACGAAGGCGGTGACATCCGCCAGCCGGTTCGAGTAGCCCCACTCGTTGTCGTACCACGAGAAAACCTTGACCAGCCGCTGGCCGACCACCTTGGTGAGCGGTGCGTCAAAGATCGAGGAGTGCGGATTGCCGTTGAGGTCGACGGACACCAGTGGCGCCTCGCTGTAGGCCAGAATCCCGGCGAGCGATCCTTCCGCCGCTGTGCGAACGGCAGCGTTGACCTCCTTCTCGTCGGTGTCGCGCTCGACGGTACAGGTCAAATCGACGATCGAGACGTTCGGCGTCGGCACGCGCATCGCGAGCCCGTCGAGCTTGCCCTTGAGCGCAGGCAGCACGAGTCCGATCGCCTTGGCCGCACCGGTCGATGTCGGAACCATCGAGACCGCCGCGGCGCGCGCGCGCCGGAGGTCATTATGCGGCCCGTCCTGCAGGTTCTGATCGGCGGTGTAAGCGTGCACCGTCGTCATCAGGCCGTGTACGATGCCGAAATTTTCATGAACCACCTTTGCCAGCGGGGCGAGACAGTTGGTGGTGCAGGAGGCGTTCGAGATCACGTCGTGCTGCGACTTGTCGTAAGTATGCTGGTTGACGCCGAGGCAGAGCGTCACGTCGGCGCCTTCGGCCGGCGCGCTGATGATGACCTTCTTCGCGCCCGCGCTCAGATGCATGGCGGCCTTGTCGCGCGCGGTGAAAAGCCCGGTTGATTCGACGACGACCTGGGCGCCGAGCTTGCTCCACGGGAGCTTCGCGGGATCGCGCTCAGCGAGCACCTGGATGGGCTTCCCATCAACGTGGATCGCGCCGCCCTCCGCCTTGATTTCATGCTTCAGCGTGCCGTGCACGGAGTCGTACTTGAGCAGATGCGCCAGGGTTGCGGCGTTGGTGATATCGTTTACCGCAACGACCTCGAGGTCTTTGCGGCCGAGCGCCGCCCGATAGAACATCCTGCCGATGCGGCCGAAGCCATTGATCGCGATCTTGGTTGCCACAGTTCATCCCTCCGTTAGACTGGCCGCTCCGAGCCCTGCGGGCGCCGACGGCAACTTAAGAAACTCATGCGGCTGAATTCAAGCTCTGGAAACAGTCTTGCATATTCGCCGCGCTGACGCTCTTGGGGAAAGTGCGGAGTCTGGTGCATCGTCCACCTCGAGCGTTTGGCCTTTGGGGCGCGAATTGCCGGGCTGCTAGTGTTGGCTCGGCTTAAATCCGTATAATATTGCGAGTATTTTTGTGGCGGTTTTATGCTCCATCAGGTGAGCGGTGCGGGCGGGCTGGGCGTGGTGGAACTGGTGCTGGGTACCGGCCCGGTCGTTGCCGCCGTTCTATGGCTCCTGGTCGCGTTCTCGATCGCGTGCTGGGGTATCATCCTGTACAAGCTCGTCGCGATTTCGCGAGCGCGACGTGAATCAGAGCGGTTCATCTCGATCTTCTGGGAATCCAAGAACCTCGCCGCCATTCACACGGCGTCGGTCGGGATGAAGCACAGCCCGGTGGCACAGGTATTCCGCGCCGGCTACCAGGAACTCCTCCAGCTCACGCGCGCAAAGCGTCAGGCAGTCGGCGCCGAAGCCGGCTTCTCCACTGATCTTGGCGGGATCCAAAACGTGACGCGCGCGATGAAACGGCAGGAAAACGTCGAGCTGACCAAGCTCGAGTATGGGATCACGTTCCTCGCGACTTCTGGCTCGACCTGCCCGTTTATCGGTCTCTTCGGCACCGTATGGGGCATTATGACGGCGTTCCTCGGGCTCTCGGCGGCGCACAGTTCGAGTATTCAGGCGGTCGCGCCCGGCATCGCCGAGGCGCTGATCACGACGGCAGTAGGCCTTATCGCCGCGATTCCGGCGCAGATGTTCTTCAACTACTTCACCGCGCGCGTGCGAGTGCTTGCGACCGAGATGGATAACTTCACGGCCGAATTCCTCAATATCGCCGAACGTCATTTCCTTTCGTAGGCTTAAGCATCGTGGCTTTCGAACCGGGGCAGCGCGGTCAATTCGTTTCGCAGATCAACGTCACACCGCTGGTTGACGTGATGCTTGTGCTGCTCGTGATCTTCATGGTCACGGCGCCGATTATCCAGCAGGGCGTGCAGGTCAATCTGCCGAAGGTGAAGGCCGCCGCGCTGCCCGGCAAGGAAGAACAGTTCGTGGTCTCGATCACGCGCAACAACGAGATCTATCTGAATGACGCGAAGCTGAGCGCTGCCGACTTGACCGACAAGCTGGCGGCGATTTCACGCGAGCGGCCCGACCGCGAGGTCTTCATTCGCGCCGACGACCAGGTGCCCTACGGCGAAGTGATCCGCACGATGGCCGCAATCAAGGCAGCGGGAATCGAGAACGTCGGGATGGTGACTGAGATGCCGACCGGCGAGGATGGCAGCGCGGCCGAAGGCGGGCGAAGGCGTGGCGACAAATGACCGCAGCGACGAGGGGCGGCGGGCGCGCGGCGGCTACATGGCCGCGATCGTGGTCTCCGCGATCGGCCATCTCGGGCTGTTTGCGCTGATCTTCTTCGTCCTGCCCAAATACCTGAACTCTGCGGAACCGCCTCCCCCGACCTACACGGTCAAGATTGTCGATAATATTCCGGCCGGCGACTTGGGCACGCATCTGCCGCGCCTCGCGCCTTTAGCGCAGAAAGAATCGAAGGCTGCGCCGCAGCCCGAAGAACCCAAGGTCAAAGTCGATGCGCCCAAGCCCGAGGTTCCCCACGAGCCCGACAAAAACGCGATCGCGCTGAATTCCCTTGCGAGCCCGACGCTCACGCCGACTCCAACGCCGCAACCGACTATTGAGCCGACGCCCGAGCCTACCCCTTCAGAGCAGCCGACTCCGAAGCCGCGGCCCACGCGTCGTGCGACGCCGAAGCCTACGCCGGTCAAAACGAGGGAACACAAGCCCAAGGCCGCGCCGACGATCGCGCTCGCGCGCGCCGAATCGACGCCTAGCGTTGCGCAGCGTCTAGCGATGATTCGCCAGCAGCTTCTCGCGAGTCACATGAAAGAACTTCAGAAAGAGCAGGCCGAAGACGACGAGGACACCGACGAACCTGATTCGGAGGCAACGAGCGGCGATGAGGGTGGCGGACCGGTAGCCTCCAGGAGCGCGACTGAAGGCAAAGGCTACGGCGTTGGCTCGGGGACGGGCAGTATGGGGATTCAACAGGACGCGGAATTTCTGCTCTACTATCAGACAGTGCAGGATAAGATTAAGAAGGCGTGGAACTTTTTTGGGGGCTCCAACGATCTGACGGCCACGGTTGATTTCTCGATCGGCCCTGATGGCACGCTGACCGCGGTCAAGATCGGCAACAGCTCCAAGGATTCCGCGTTCGACGATTCGGTGATTCGCGCAATCAAGCGCGCGGCGCCGTTTCCTCCGCCGCCCGATAAGTATCGCGATCGTTTTGCCGGAGGAATCGAGGCCGTCTTCAATCTTGGTCAACTTAAGTCCTAGGCGCTTGTGCCTTGCTAGGAGATGGGGATGAGGCGGCGGATAACCAATCGAATCGTGCCAGTGTACGCTGCTTTGACGTCATATAGCCGATTACCGCTGATTGCGGCGTGTGGCGCAGTGATCGTCTTCGCGCTCAGCGTAGGTGCGCCCGCAGGGGCCCAGCCAATCAAGATGTATATCCAGGGCCCCGGCTCGCAGCTTTCGGCGATCTCGATATCCGGCCTGAAGGACCTCGGTGGTGACAGCGACCACTCGCTCTCGAGCGAATTTGTCGGCACGCTCCGGCGCGACCTCGAGCTGTCCGGCTATTTCAGGATCATCGACCCGCACGCCTATATCGAGGATCCTCAGACCTCGGGCTATCAGCTCGGCCAGTTCAACTTTGCCGACTGGCGCTCGATCAACTCCGACTTCCTCGTCAAGGGTGCGGTCAAAGTTGACGGTGGCAACGTGCAGTTGACCGCGTTGCTCTTCGACGTCGCGCAGCAGCGGCGCATGATGGGCAAGGAGTTCACCGGCTCCGCTTCCGATGCGCCGCGGATGGCGCGCCGGTTCGCCGATGCCGTGCTCGAATCGACTACCGGACAGAACGGCCCCTTCGATACCAAGCTCGCCTTCGTCTCGACCCGCGGCGGCCGCTTCAAGGAAGTCTATACGCAAACGATCGACGGGCAGGATCCTTTCCGCCTGACCGACAACCCCACGATCAACATCTTTCCGAGCTGGGACCGTAGCGCGCGCCACATCCTCTACCTCTCGTACAAGAGCATGGAGCCGGCGCTCTATCTCGCCGATCTTCAGGCCAAGCGCGAGACGCGGATCGTAAGCTCGCACGGACGCGTTATCGGCGGCGCGATCTCGCCCGACGGTCAGCGTATCGTGGCGGCTGTCGAACATGCCGGCACGACCAACCTCTTCATACTCACGCGTGACGGTGAGGAGCTTGCGCAACTCACCGATACTTCGGGCATTAACGTGAGCCCCGCGTTTTCGCCCGACGGCTCGAAGATCGCCTTCACCTCCGATCGCTCGGGCACGCCGCAGATCTATGTGATCCCAGCGGGCGGTGGCGCGGCCAAACGGCTCACCTACAGCGGCGATTACAATACGACGCCGGCCTTCTCGCCGAGTGGTGATCGAATCGCCTACCAGAGCCGCCACGGCCGCTTCGATATCTTCGTCATCCCGTCCTCCGGCGGCGAGCCGAAGCAGCTCACCGATGGCGAAGGCTCCAACGAATACCCGAGCTGGTCGCCCGACGGGCGTTACATAGCATTCAGCTCGACGCGTAGCGGACGATCGCGAATCTATGTTTTGATGGTTATTAACCAGAAAATCATTGGTCCATTGACGGAGGGTAAAGGCGATGACACGTGTCCAGCGTGGTCGTGGTGGCTGGGTGAGTAGTTCACGGGGGATGGTTGGCGCGAGAGTTGCCGTGATGCTCTGCGCAATTCTCGTGGTTGCCGGATGCTCGTCGAAAAAGGCGAAGCAGGTCAATGCGCCCGGCCCGGCAAGTCCACTTGGCGAGCAGAACCAGAACGGGAGCTCACTCAGCCAGTTCCAGAACGGATCGCTCGGCAGCGGCGCGAACGGCCCCTTGAGTGATATCCACTTTGGCTACAACGACTATACAATCCAGCCACAGGACGGCGACGTGCTGCGCAGCAACGCAAAGTGGCTGAACGATCATCCGCAAAGCCGCGTCCAGGTTGAAGGGCACTGCGACGAGCGCGGCTCGGAAGATTACAATATTGCGCTCGGAGCCAAGCGCGCGCAGGCGGCCAAGGACTATCTGGTCACGCTCGGCGTGTCGCCCGGCCGAATCTCGACTATCAGTTACGGCAAGGAGCTGCCCATTTGCACCGAACAGACCGAAGATTGCTGGGCGCAGAATCGGCGTGATCACTTTGCCGTCTCGCAATGAATTGGAAGCGCATGCGAATAAACAAGCTTGAAATTGTCGCGGCGCTCAGCGCCGTGCTCTTGGTGGCAGGATGCTCGACTGACAGCGACATCCAGCAGCTCAACCAGAATGAGTTCACGCTGCGCGGTATGATCGCGAACGACCGCCAGCAGATCGATTCGCTCCAGCAGCAGGTCCGCCAGCTCAACGATCAGATTACCGAGCTGAAGCACCAGGATACCTCCGATGAGCAAAATGGCGGCGGCAACGACAAGAACCTTCCCGCGCGGGTCGCGCAGCTCGAGAGCGAAGTCAGTGCGCTGAACGCCGGGATGGTCGCGACGCCCGCGAATCCTGCCGCCGCGCCCTCTGCGGGAGCCGAAGGCGAGGAAGCGCCGCCCGCTACGGTGGCCTCGGTTCCGCCCGCCACCGCGAGTCCCGCGCCCGCCGCGGAAGCGCCCGCCGAGGTACCGCCCAGCTGGCCCAACGATCTCGACGCCGAAATAGAGTCTGCAAAGTCCTCCAGCGATCCCGGCATCAAGCTCTATCGCAAGGGCCTCGATGCGATGAAAGCGCAGAATTATCCGCTCGCAGTTGCCAATTTCACCAGGCTGCAGCATCAGTATCCGAAGTCGGAACTCAGCGAACCGTCCGAGTACTTCGCCGCCAATGCGCTCTTCGAGACCGGCAAGTACGACCAGTCGATTCTGCAGTTCAACGATCTCGTGATGCGCTATCCGAAGGGCCGCTTCGCGAGCGCCGCGCTGCTCCGCGAAGCCCAGGCGTTTCTGAAGCTCAACGACCAGATCGACGCGCGTCTCACGCTGCAAAAGCTGGTCAACGATCATGCGGGCTCGCCCGAGGCGAACGCTGCCAACACGATGCTCAAACAGCTCTGATCAACGGTTGAGCGCTCCTTTGATCGGCGCGAATTTATAATGGAGATAATTCGAAATCTGCGCGCGCTCGCGCGCCATCCTTATCCGGTCGCAACACTTGGCAACTTCGACGGCGTGCACCTGGGGCATCACGCGATTCTGCGCGCCGTGATCGAGCGCGCACGCGCTGCGGGCGGCACCGCATTCGCGCTCACCTTCGATCCGTTGCCCGCCAAGCTCCTTTTTCCCGATCGCGCGCCCGACATGATCATGGTGCCCGACGATCGCTTCGAACTGCTGCGCCTCTCTGGCATCGACGGAGTGATCGTGCTCAACTTCACCCGCGAGCTGAGCGAGATCTCAGCGCGCAATTTCGTTCGCGATTATCTGATCGGCAAGCTCGGCGTGCGTGCGGTCGTTGCGGGGCACAGCCAGACCTTCGGCCACAATCGCGAGGGCAATGCCTCCGTGATGGTCGAGCTGGGCAATGAGTTCGGTTTCGACACCACTGTGGTCGGGCCGGTCAAAGTCGGCGGGATCGCGGTCAGCTCATCGAAGATCCGTGAGTTGATTCACGCGGGCGATTTGCGTGGCGCGGCCAAACTGCTCGGCCGCTTTCACTTTCTGCACGGTTCGGTGGTTCACGGCCGCGAGCGCGGTCGGACGATTGGTTTCCCGACCGCGAACATCGCGAGTGAAACCGAATGCATCCCACCCGATGGTGTTTACGCGACACGCGTCGTGCTCGAGGATGGCGCCTACGGATCGATCACCAATATCGGGATGCGCCCAACGTTTTCCGAGTCGACGCGCTCGATCGAGGCGCATATTTTCGATTTCGATCGCGAGATCTACGACCAGCGTGTGAAGCTGGAGCTGATCGAGCGTATCCGCGGCGAGAGAAGGTTCAACTCGCCGGACGCGTTGCGTAAGCAAATCGCGCTCGACCTCGGCAAAGCCCACGAAATCCTCGCCTCCGTGTGAGGCCCGCGCAGGACGATTTATCCGCAGGTAGAACTACAAATGACCTCGCCCATTCGTCAGAGCGGGCGAGGTTATTCGAAAAAATGCGCGCTCGTGCGTCTTCTTAGAAGAAGATGTAGGAGCGGACCACGACGTTCTTGCGGCACGGCGCGTCCCCCGGCGCGGTCGGATCGACGCACGCCGCGTGGAACGACCAGCGCGAGACGGAACCGTCTGTGACCGAGTCGTAGCACTTCAGCATCGAGACCTCGGTCGGCTTTTGCTGCGGGAACCAATACCACTCGTGCGTTGGGCGGTAAGTGAAGCGCGTCGTCTCGCCGACGCGATCGTCGTAGATGCGGTAGTTAGTGATGTACGGTTGATCGGCGAAAGAGGGCCACGCGCATAGTACGAAGGGGTTCTGCCGCACCGTCTCCATCGGCTTCGCGAGATTGATCGACATGAACCGCCGCGACATCTTCGCGTCGGCCTGCTCCGCGGTATAGCGCTGCTCGCGCCCGAAGTTGCGCAGGTTCTTCGTAAGTAGCTCGCGGCATCGCACGCGCCCGCTATTGTCGTTCAAGTCATTGTGCACGAGGTAAGCGTAGTTCGCATTCACGCCGGGAATCTTCTTCTCCTGGTTCTCGGTGCGGTCGCCCTTGTAGTCCTTGTCGAACACATCATGGTTGTAGACGAGCGCGTCGGTCGCGCCCGGGAAGAACTCGAGGAGGAGCTTCTCGATCTCGGGATAGAACACGCGCTCCACTTCGGCTGCATCGTAAAAGTTCCGGCACTTGGATTCGCAGTGCGCGAGCGCAACGCCGAGCTTGTCCATGCATGCTGAGCTGCTGGGTGAGAGAGCCGGATAGTACTCGCCGATACGTCGCGCATCGCGCAACACCTGGGGAAAGTAGAGGCATCGCCGCACGATGTCGTGCTCTTCCTTGCGCAACGCTTTCGCGTCGGCTTCGCGCGCCGGATCGTGCCATAACGCGTTGGAAGGCACGATCGAGTAGGACGGCGCCTCGTAGATAGTGTAACGAAGCGGAAGTACTACGCCGCCATCGGGAGCTTCGATTTTGCTCGCGCGAATGTATTCCAGGCATTCCGAGCTGCTGCGGAATCCGAGGCCCCACTTGGTCTTGATCGGGCCGGGAGGCGCGTTCTCGAGCATTTGGATTATCGCCTGCCCTTCACCCTTGGCGATCTGCTCGAACGCGTCGCGCGTTGCGGCTGCCGTTCCGGCGTCGCCGTCTTGATCGAGCGACATGTAGGACAAACCGCCATTCGCTGCGATCGGCGTTGGCTGCCCTTTAGTGAGTTGAAGAGAAGGCACGTACGCCGAAGGTCTCGGCGAAGCGCCAGTAAGGTTGTTTTCAGTGTCGTTGAGCCGGTCCATACCATGCCCTCAGGTGCAGTTTTTTGAATTGCGCAGACAGGACTTTCAGCTTTGGTGATTGTGTTTCCCGATAACACAGACTTACGCCGCACGAAATTCTCAATCAAGGCGCGAGACTTCGCGCCAGGCGCAGACGATCTCGATGGAGGGTACAATAATCGCGCGGCCGAAATAATGGCGGCGCTAATCTGGCGCCGTCCACCGTTGACGGGGCAAACTCAATCGGGGTTCTGAGGTTAACTCAAGCGGTTGGAAGTCTAGGGCTTTCAAAAGCTAACGAGAACCCTCGGCTCACTACATCGTTGCGATTGACGGACAGAGGGAAACTGTCCCAGCAGGCGTCAGCAATGACGGGCTTGAAAATTCTCGCTTCGATCTGCGCGGGATTGGTGCTCGTGACTTACGGGCTGGCTGAAACCGGTTTGGCGCAAGACAACGGAAAGCATCACCATCCGCGCATCCACGAAGTTAATCACCGTCTCAACCATCAGAATAAGCGCATCGATCGAGGGATGAAGCACGGCCAGCTCTGCGGCGCTGAGGCAGCGCAGCTACACTCCGAAGACCAGAGCATCGACAACCAGGAAATGCAGGATAAGACGCGAATGGTGGTTATCTAACCAAACCCAGCAGCACCAGTTCAACAAGGAAGAGAAATCGGTCAGCCACCAGATTTACGACGAGCGTCACCCGAATCAGCGAGCGCGCGCGGCGCGGTATCGCTGAACAACTGTCCGGATTGGTCTCCCGTTCGATTCGAATAGCCTCACCCACAATCAACCGAGGGCGGGTTATTCGTTAACCATCGGCTCGCGACTGCGTTCATTGCGAACGTCCAAGAAGAACGGGTGGGGACGGTCGCCGCCACTTCGAAAAAGATCGCCCCCGCTGCAGTAGATGATGCGCCGCGCGTAGGAGCGTGGCGACGAATTACTCAACAATCTGAAGCGGTAGCGACACCAAAAGAGGAGTGAGCGAAGCCAAGACCCAGAGCGATTGACAGCGATGAGCTGGTCGCTCGCACGTTGAAACAATTCCACGTCGAAGTCGCCTTCGGGCTGCACGGTGGCCGTCTCGATTCGCTCCCCGTGAGTCTCAACCGCAACGCAACCCGGCTGGTTGACACCCGCTACGAGACCGGCGCTGGCAGACGGCTGCGCGCGCTCGAGCGGCAAGCTTAGAGCGGCATTGGTAGGGCGGCCTCGATACTCCGGTCGGTAACCCGGATGATCCGGACACGATTGTGATCCAGTACTACGACAACGTCCCGCGGCGGTGAGGCTCGAAAATCGGGGCCGGGTCAAGGATGGCGCCTTCATCCGCAAAGAATCAGCGAAGAAATAGGCGATGAGAATCGCGAGCAGGGTTGACCCTCGAAATTGAATCCTTCGCCGGCGGATTTCGTATCATTATGACGGGACCAAGCCAATGCTGGAGACGGGGGAAATTCCCAAGGAAAAACGGGCGCTTCATGCCCTTAATCGCCTGGGCTTCGGACCGCGGCCCGGCGACCTCGAGCATCTATCGTCGATTGGCGTCGACGCCTGGATCCAGCAGCAGCTGAATCCGGAGTCGATCCCGATACCGGATTACTTTGTCGACCAGGTCCACTCGTGGTCTACCCTGCGCATGAGCCCGATCGCGCTCTTTATCGAGTATCAGCGGCCGCTGATGCAGGCGCGGCGCGAGGCCAAACAATCCGGCGACAACAAGCAGGCGATCCAAGACGCCACCAAGGATGAGCGCGTTCGCCAGCGCGTCGTGATGCGCGAGGCGGTCGAGGCGCGGCTCTATCGCGCGATCTTCGGCCCGCGCCAACTCCAGGAAGTGCTGACCGCGTTCTGGTTCAATCACTTCAACGTCTTCGCCGGCAAAGGCCTCGACCTCATCTGGACCGGCTCGTTCGAGGAAGAGGCCATTCGCCCGCACACGATGGGTAAGTTCCGCACGCTGCTCGGCGCGACCGCGCATCATCCCGCGATGCTCTTCTACCTCGACAACTGGCAGAACACCGCCCCAGGCAGCCCGGGCGCCAAGGGCAAATTCGACGGCATCAACGAGAATTACGCGCGCGAGCTGATGGAGCTGCACACGCTCGGCGTCAACGGCGGCTACACGCAGCAGGACGTAATCGCGCTCGCGCACATTCTCACCGGATGGGGCCTGCCGCCCGGTCGTGGCGCCGGAGGTGGTGCTCGACGGCAACAGAACCCGATGGCGACGGCGCAGTTCCGCCGTATGTTCGGCCCGCTCGGCGCGTTCATGCGCGGACCGCAACCCTACGCGGGCGAGGGCGCGCCGCCGCCGGTTAATCCGAGTGGTTTCTATTTCGACGCATCACGTCACGACACCTCGAGCAAACAATTCCTCGGTCACGAAATCAGGGGCGGCGGTGAGGCCGAGGGCGAACATGCGCTCGATATCCTCGCACGGAGTCCCGCAACCGCGAAGCACCTGAGCTTCCAGCTCGCACAATATTTCGTCGCTGATGCGCCTCCGACCGCACTGGTGCAGCGGATGACGTCGCGCTATCTCGCGACCGACGGCGATATCCGCGCCGTGCTCGAGACCATGTTCAGCAGCGGTGAATTCTGGGATCGCCGCTACTACGCGGTGAAGTACAAGACGCCGTACGAGTATGTAATCTCGTGCGCGCGAGCGACCGGCGTGCCCGTGCGCAACTTCCGGCCGCTCTACGGCACGATGCAGCTCCTCGGCATGCCGCTCTACGGATGCCAGACTCCCAACGGCTACGACATGACCGAAGAAGCCTGGCTCAATCCCGATGCGATGATGACGCGGCTCAGCTTTGCGATCGCGCTCGGCTCGGGAAATCTGCCGCTGGAAAATCCGCCGTTCGAAGAAGACTCCGATGGACCGCGGCGTCCCGAGCCGCCCGTCGTCGCGCGCAACGGCAACGGCAAGGTGAATATCAAGTTCGATCCCGAACC
>JASHPB010000084.1 GCA_030038355.1 Candidatus Binataceae bacterium | reverse complement strand
GGCGGCAATTATCTTAAGGTCGGAGATCAGGCATATGACGTTCGGGGGCTGGGTTTCATTCAGACACTCGACGACATCAAAGACATCACGCTTAATACTACTAATTCCACGCCCATTCGCGTCCAGGACATCGCTAAGGTTGACATAGGATACGCGCCCCGTCTCGGTATCGTAGGCAAGGACAATCAAGCCGAGGTCGTCGAGGGTATCGTTCTCATGCGTAAGTACGGCGACACGCTGAAGACCGTGAAAGGGGTGGAGGATAAAGCAGAGCAACTCAACACCTCTGGAATGTTGCCTAGAGGCTTCAAGATCGTACCGTACTATGATCGTACAAGTCTGGTCGACACTACACTTCACACCGTTTTCGAAAACCTGTCGCTGGGGATGCTGTTGGTCTTTCTTGTCCTCTTGTTTTTTCTTGGTAACCTACGTACGGCGATCATTGCCGCGATCAATATCCCACTTGCGATGTTCGGCGCCTTCATTCTTCTTTACCTGACCGGAACACCCGCCAACCTTCTCTCGCTCGGAGCGGTGGATTTCGGAATCATCATCGACTCTACGATCATCGTAATTGAGAACATTTACCGGCACCTGACGACCGATGCGGGCGAGAGCGAAAGCACACTGCACTGCATCAAGCGTGCTTCCACCGAAGTCGGCGGTCCGATGTTTTATTCGACGCTTATCTTTCTGATCGCTTTTCTACCGCTGTTCACGATGAAGGGCGTCGAGGGCGTGATTTTCTCGCCGATGTCGCACACCTATTCCTTCGCATTGACGGTTGCGATTTTGCTGGCCGTCACCCTGACGCCGGTCCTGAGTTCGTTCATGCTGCGCAAGGGGATGAAAGAAACACACAACATCGTGTGGGAATCGTTCCATCATTTCTATCACAAGCTTTTCGTTCGAATCTTGCAATTTCCTCGTCTGACGCTGGCAGTGATCGCGCTGATCCTGATCGTTGGGCTCTCGCAATTTTCGCATTTGGGCGGCGAGTTCTTACCTAAGCTGGAGGAGGGAAACATCTGGGCCCGGGCGACCTTGCCGCTAACAACTTCACTGGAATACTCGGATGATGTCGCAAGCGGCGGCCGTACTATTTTCCAGTCATTTCCCGAAGTAAGCACAGTCGTTTCTCAGGTTGGTCGCCCCGATGACGGTTCGGACACGACGGGCTTTTTCAATATAGAGTTTTTTGTCGATCTTAAGCCAGAGTCTCAGTGGCCCAAGGGTCTGACCAAGGACAAACTGGTCTCCGCGATCGACGAAAAGCTTCGGCAGAAGTATCCTGAGGTAAGCTTCGGTTATTCCCAGAACATTGAGGACAACGTTGAGGAAGCGCTTTCTGGTGTTAAAGGAGTGAATGCTATTAAGGTCTATGGGCCAGATCTCCCCACCGATGAACAGGTTGCAAACGAGGTGAACGAGGTCGTCAGCACCGTTCCCGGCATGGCCGACCTCGCCGTGTACCGCTCGATGGGTCAGCCGAATCTGCTCATCACGCCTAATCGCAAAGAGTGCTCACGCTACGGACTTAATGTCGGCGATGTAAATGGAGTTGTTCAGGCCGCAATCGGTGGCCAAGCTATCACCCAGGTATTGCAGGGAGACCGCGCGTTCAACCTGGTTGTCCGCTGGCTGCCTAAGTACAGGGAGAGCTTGAACGCGATTCGTCAGATCCGCGTTGCGTTGCCTTCCGGCAACGGCTATGTGCCGCTGTCTCAGGTGGCCACGATCAAAACCGCAACCGGCGCTTCGTTCATCTATCGCGAACATCTGGAGCGCTACGTTCCGATACGATTCAGTGTGCGCGGACGCGATATGCAGACCACCATTGAGGACGCCAAGCGCACGGTCGCGAAAGAAATAAAGCTACCCGAGGGCGTTCATCTCGATTGGGTCGGAGAGTACAGCGAGATGCAGGCAGCCAACCGGCGCCTTGCCATCGTAATCCCGCTGGCATTGCTGATGATAATGGCTGTGCTCTACGCAGCGACTCTGTCTCTGGTCAACACTTTGATCTTGATGGCGCAGGTTCCGCTCGCTTGCTTAGGCGGCGTGCTGGCGCTGGTAATCACGCATACGCCGTTCAGTATTTCGGCGGCGGTCGGATTCATCTCCATTTTCGCGATCGCAATCATGGACGGCATCCTGCTGAACTTCTATATCCACCAACTTTGGGAAGAAGGTTACACCGTGTTGGATTCGATCGTAATGGGCGCCGACCGCAGGTTCCGCGCGTTAATGATGACGGCGTTGGTCGACGGCCTGGGCCTGCTGCCAGCGGCGCTATCAACCCGGATCGGCGCGCAGACGCAGCGTCCCCTCGCTATCGTGGTCATCGGTGGCGCGGTCTCAATTGCACTCCTGACGCGAGTGTTTCATCCGACGCTCGTGTACGTGCTTCACAAGCAACTGGGTTTGACCGACGAAGGCGAGCGTAAGACGGCACCGCCGGAGCCGGCGCCGGCCTGAGCGATAGCGATAGCGATGGCGAAGGGCTTCCACTGGTTCGGCCAGCCACGTGGCTAAGCCAGTTGGAAGCCCGCCGTGGAAGGATATGAGCTCGCAGGTTCAAGAACGATGGATCTCTTAACACAACCCAATCCGAATCGATGGCGGATCAGCGTACGAGACTTTGGCGATGGGCTAATGCTGGTCGATGCTGAAGGAAGAATTGTCCTTATCAACGGGGCGGCCGCGAATGCAATCGGCGTGAGTGAAGAAGAGGCGGCGGGCAAAACCCTCGAAACCCTTCCCGACATGGGTCTGGATTTCTTTCCGATTCGCGAGACACTTAGAAAGTCTTGCGGGCGAGCGCCAGCGCGTACGGAAGCAAAGGTTTATCTGCTCGGCCACGAACATACGTTCGTGCTGAGCTCGATTCGGCTTAGCGCGGAGGTTTTCGAATCGGGAACGCTCGTGATTTTGCAGGACGTTACGACCTATCGAGATCAGGACCGTGCTCGGATTGACCTGATCGCTACACTTTCACGCGAGCTTCGGACGCCGCTCACTTCGATTGGTCTTGCCGCTCAGCTGCTTGATCAGGGCATAAGCCGGCGACGCAAACTGATAAAGATTATTCTTTCCGAATTCGCGCGCCTCGATCATCTCACCGATGAACTAGTGGACGCGACGAATGAAGACACCCCTCCAAAGCCTGCGGCTCTGGCCGTAGCATTGGCGGAACGGAAGAAGCCGACAGGCACCCGAAGGCGAGCCAAAACTCTACGTTCGCGACCTCCGCGCCAACCAAGATAGCAACGCCCGCGTCGTTGAATTCACGGGCCAGCGTGGACCGCTTGGCTCGACGTCGCAGGATCCCGTTGCGTTGGGATATGGCAAGAATCGGTGCTAAAAAGTGCAACCGGACTCAACGCCAACAAGCTCATGATGATTGCAAGCGGGTCGTTCGAGTTTGCGATAATAGTTCTCTCGGGAAAGACGGTTGCGGCCGCATGCGCGACGACGCTGGGCGCCGTCAAGGCGATCCCCGCCGGGTGGCACAGCGTGACGCCGCGGCTCGTAGTGCACAACCCGAAGCAATTGGTTGATTTCCTGAAGGCGGCGTTCGGCGGGACGGGAGTCTACGAAGCAAACCGCCCCTCGCAGATAAAGATCGGCGACTCGATCGTGATGGTGAGCGGGGTGATGGGCCTTGCGCCACCGGCGCCAGCGTATCTTTATCTCTACATCGAGGATTGCGACGTGGTGTACGAGCGCGCACTCGCGGCCGGGGCAACTTCGCTTGAGGCGCCCGAGGACCTTCACTACGGTGATCGGCGCGCGACAATCAGAGATCCAGAGGGCAACGTATGGCAGATTGGGATGCATAAAGAGGACTTGTCGCCGAAGGAAGTTGAGCGAAGGCTCGCGAAATCGCGCCGCTAGTCGCGACTGCAGCGACTTTTCGCTTACGGTTTTGTGAATTTTGCGAAATAATCGGCCGTCTATTTGTTCAATGACCCCATTTTGTGGGGACATTCAACTCGATGGCTGATTGCAACGAGATGGGTCTGAGGCTCGGCGCGCTTCTGGACGATGAGTTGGAAGAACCCGCGCGCCAGCAGCTCGAATCTCATCTCGTGGCATGCGCGACCTGTACGGCGCAGGTCACCGACTACACCACGCTCGGCGAAGAACTCCGCAAGATTGTTCAGATCCCGCAGCTTGAGGGATTTGCAAAAGCGGTGCTCGAAAAGATCGCGAAGCTCGCGGTTGTTGCTTTCTGCATTCTGGCGATGCGCGGCGGAGTGATGCGATTGAGCACGCCAGCCGCTGGCCTGGTCGATGTTCGCGTGGACTCGATCGCCGCCGCCAACCCATATTTGCCTGATAGGGTACTGATCCGGCGCCGCCACAAGCAGATCGGCGACGGAGAGCCAGCGGCGTTCAGGCTGCCCGGCGGTGGAACGCTGAGTGTGCGCGCGCGGGCGATCGACGACGGAATGATCGCCATGCAACTCGTGCTAAGCGACCGCAACGGTGCGTCGATGACTACCGAAATAAGCGTGCCTGCCGGCGCATCCTTGCTGCTGAGCGGCGGCAGATCCGGGCATGACCTGTTGATGATTCGTGTGCGGCCGATCGCGCGCGCGCCTCTCCACACCGACGCTGCGATCGATCGACACGCGCGCCGCGACGGTTGATTTAATCTTCGAGTAAGTCTTCGCGGATAACTTCGATCTCGCGCGCCTTGAGCCCGATCATCTCGCGCATGAAACCCTCGATTCCGCCGTTCTGATCGATCATCTCGAACACCGGGTCGAGCTGCTCCGGCGCGAGCGGCATCTTCGGAAAAGTTTCATTGCTCACGAGGAAGTCCGCGACGATCCGTTCGCGGTCGACGCCGAGCAGCGAAAGAATCATTGCCGCACCGACCCCGGTTCGATCGCGTCCCGCCGAGCAGTGAAAGAGCAGGGGATAAACCTCGCGTTCCGCAAGCAGCCTGAAGAACGTGCGCCAGTCATCGCGAAAGTGCATCACCAGCGCGAGGTGCTCCTTGCCGGGCTGCGCGCCGATCCGCGTAAAGCCGGTGTTGCTGAACCACTTGTCGCCCATTGGAATGTGCTCCCATCGTACGTCAGGGCGCGAGGCGGGCACCGGCGCGCCAAGATGGTTCACCTCGATACGGCTCTGTAACGTGACCAGGGTTCTTAATTTGAGTTGAGTTAGGGGGCTCTGTGAGGGCAATTCGGCAAGATGCGAGGAGCGGTAAATCCGATTGCGTTTCACCTTCCGCCCGCATTCGGTTGGATGACCGCCGAGATCGCGGAAATTCTGCCCCGCCATCTTGCGGATCAGATCGAAATCGACTACGACGCGCTGACGCGTCTCAAATCCCGAGTTGTCCGGATCTTTTTCCTCTTCAGCCAAAATTACCTGTCTCCCACCCGCCGTGCGTCTACATCGTAGCGCGCTCGTCAAATCGAAAAAACGACGGCGCGCTTTTGTCCGCGCGCGGAATAGCAGCGGCATCCGATCTTACAGCTCGTCGATGAAGCTCTCTTTAATCGGTGGTTTCGAAGCGATAACGATCGACCCTAGCTTCCCTGGGTCTCGTTCAAATTTAGGACGAGATTGGCCTACGTCTGCGCGCCGATGCTGTACGAGTCCACAACTGCCGGCCTGAGTGGCAACTCCGCAAGAGACTTCACTTTCGAAGCTTCGTACGCCTCGATGATTACCCAGCGTGGACGACATCCACTCGCGGGGATGTCGTTGAGAATCCAGGCGTCCTCGCCTTCGCTGTCGAGCGACAGCACGTCGAAATCCTCCGGTTTGGAATGCTCTGCGAGTATCGGCGGCAGGCGCTGCACAGGAATCTCGCTTCGGCCGCGGGCGGCGCGCCCCATGGCTCGAGCGTCGCGCGATTCGCCGTGCTCGCAAAGCGCCAGAGGTGACCATCAGCGTCATATCCGCCGGCCAAGACTAGCGAGTCAGGAGCGCCAGAGCGAGACGCGAGCAAGCTGGCTGACTATTGCTGTTGCCCGCCGGGTGATTGCTTCTGCTGCTGACTCGGCGACTGCTGCGACTCAGAAGCGCCGAGCGGCTCGATTCGCAAATCGACTGACATCTGCTGTGTGCTGCCGAGGCTCCGGTAGACGCCGCGCAGTGGGGGAACATCGGCATAGTCGCGTCCGATCGCAACGCGGATGTGCCGCTGATCCGCCTGGCATCCGTGAGTCGGATCGAAGCCCACCCATCCGAGTCCGGGCAGCTCGGCTTCGACCCACGCGTGACTCGCCTGGGCGCTCATCTCCTCGACTGGTGCGGCCTTCGTAGGCGGCGTGATGTATCCGGAGACGTAGCGCGCCGGCACGCCCGCAAGTCTGAGCACGCCGAGCGTCAGATGCGCAAAATCCTGGCATACCCCGCCGCCGATGCTCAGGATTTCGTCCGCGGTCGAGTTAACCCTCGTCAGGCCCGGCTCGTAGATGAATTGATCGCGGATGAACTTGACCGCGCGATGCGTCCAGCCCGTGACGCTCTCGTCGGGATTAGGCCGCACCATCCAAAAGAATCGCCTGAGCGTTTTGCTGAACGGTACATGATGGCTCGCGCCCAGAAAGTCGTATTCGCGGCTCACGCGTTCCGTGTCGTGAAGCAGGAATTCGCTGAAGGGAAGCGGCTCCGCTTCGACGATTAGCTCGGCATCGCGCTGGATGACCGAGCGAGCCTCAACGGTCAATGACTGGTGGGGCGCGTGGATGGAAATTGCGTGCACGTGATTGCCGAAATAGTCGTCGTATTCCAAGATCGACGGCGCGGGAGTGACGATGAGTTCGAACTCGACTAGGCGCTGATGACTTCCGTCGAGCGGATGCATGCGGATTTCATTCTGCGATTGGTAGACCGGCTTCTCGTAGATGAAGCTGGTGATGTGTGAAATCCGAAGTTGCATTGCCTAGTCGACTGTTAGGTATTGCTCGACCAGTTGCCTGTAAATTTCGGTGCACGAATCCTGAACCTTAAGCAGGAATTCGTGCAGACCCTGCTTGATGACTTCCTTCGGCGAACGCGTGGTGAGCTCGGCGCGAAGCTGGCTGAGCGCCGGCGTTTCGCGCTTCATTTCGCACGAGGCGCCGCGTCCGATGCGATCGAGCGCGCCCGCCACTTCGTCTAGTGCAAACTTCGCCGAGCGCGGAAAGGTCGAATCGAAGAGCAGGATGTCGATGATCTTCTCGAGGCGAATCAGGTTGCCGTGGCTCTTGCGATACGCTTCCAGCCCCGATGCGCTGCGCAGGACTGCAGCCCATTGCTGCATGTCGAGCGGGCCACCCACGTCTGCGAGCCGTGGCAGCAGGAAATGATACTTAACATCGAGCATGCGCGACACGTCCTCGGCGCGCTCGAGCATGATGCCGAGCCACATGAAGTCGTAAGATAGATCACGCGGAATCGTGCTCTGCAAAACGCCCGCGATACGGTAAAAGCAATCCTTCAAATCCGCGAAGAACATGAAGACGCCCGGCGAGTCGAAAATCGCCGCCGTCCAATCCATCGCGTTCAGATAGAGCGTGTTGATATCGAGCCAGAGTTCGGACGAGATGTGATGACGGACAAAGCGGCCATTCTCGCGCGCGAGGTTGATACAATTGCGGATCGAACTGGGATTTTCCGCGTCGATCGTCATGAACTTGAGCACCGAGGCTTCATCCGCTGTCGAGTAACGTTCGGCGAAGAGGGCGCGCTCGCCGAAAATCGCAAGCATCGGATCCCACGGCGAAGTACCGCGCGGCGGCGTCTCGATCAGCAGGTGGTAGTTTACGTCAACCAGGCGCGCACGCCATTCGGCTCGCTCCAGGTTGCGCGCCATCCAGAAAAGATGATTCGCGATACGGCGCAGCACTACGCCTCAACCACCCAGGTATCCTTGCTGCCCCCGCCTTGTGACGAGTTGACTATTAGTGAACCCTCGCGCAGCGCAACGCGCGTCAGCCCGCCAGGCAGTACGCGTGCCCTTGCTCCCAAAAGCACGAACGGCCGAAAATCGATATGACGCGGCTGGAGGCGCGCCGTACCGTCGCGCCCGTGCACGATCGTCGGATGCAGCGAAAGCTGAACCACCGGCTGGGCGATGAAGGCCTCAGGCTCCTTCAGAATCTGCTGGCACACTTTTTCGAGTTCCTGCTCACTCGCGTGGGGTCCGATCACCACGCCGTACCCCCCCGACGCGCCCGTAGGCTTGACCACATACTTCTCAGGATTACGCAGGACCGTGTCACGCATGTCGGCTTGGCGCAGCAGAAGCGTCTCGACGATCGGCAGGATCGGTTCCTCGGCCAGATAGTAGCGAATCATGTGCGGCGTGTAAGCGTAGATCGCCTTGTCATCTGCTACTCCCGTGCCGATTCCGTTCGCGATAACCGCGTTGCCTGCGCGAAGCACCGACGTGAGGCCCGCCACGCCAAGCATCGAATCCGAGCGGAACACCAGCGGATCGATAAAGTCGTCATCGACGCGCCTATAGAGTACGTCCACCTGCTTCAGGCCGTGAACCGTCTTGGCGTAGAGCTTGTGGTCGCAGCATACGAGGTCCTGACCCTCGACCAGCTCGATTCCCATCTGCTGCGACAGGAACACGTGCTCGAAGAACGCCGAGTTGTAAGGCCCGGGCGTGAGCAGCGCGATGCAGGGGTCGGATTTTCCGCCTGGTGCGATTTCGCAAAGGCTGGTCAGCAGGTCGCAGGGGTAGCGCTCGACGCTTCTGATGCGCGATGTACGAATCAAGTCGGGCATCAGCCGCGTCATTACGACGCGGTTTTCAATTACATATGAAACACCCGATGGTGTGCGCGCGTTGTCTTCGAGTACATAGAAGCGCCCGTCTGCCCCGCGCACGAGGTCGATTCCCGCGACAGTGATGAAATTGTCGTGCGGTGGCTTGATACCGACCGCAGCGCGCCGAAACTGCGGGCAGCCAAGGACGATTTCGCGCGGCACGATACCGTCCTTCATAATAGCGCCTTCGCCGTATACGTCCGCGACGAAGGCGTTGAGCGCCTTGACGCGTTGGATCAGTCCCGCCTCGAGCTGCGCCCAGGTCGCGGCGTCTATAATCCTCGGCACCGGATCGAACGGGAAAATCCTCTCGGTCCCCGCCTGTTCGCCGTAGACGTTGAAGGTCACGCCCATCCGGCGGAACATCTGCTCCGCGCGGTCGCTGAGCTCAGCCAGCCTGCTCGGCGGCATCGCAAAGAGAGCCTCGGCAATGGCGGAACAGCCCGACTCTGGCCGCCGCGAGATATCGAGCATCTCGTCGAAGCAGCCTTCGCGCGACCGGTACGCCGCCCAAACAGGCGCCGTCTTGCTGATTTCTACGACACTGCTACTCATCGGCTGCCGCTCGGCACGCAACATGCGCACAAACTGACCGCGCCCCAAGCCGAGCCCTCCGCCTCAGAGCAAACGATATGCCGGGTCAGGATTGGATTTCTGAGTTGGTGCGGGCGAGATAGGCAGCGTAGGCTGGACACGATCGGAGCAAATCTTCATGGCTGCCGGACGCCGCGATCGTCGCGTCGTTGACGAAGAAGATTCTGTCGCAAGCGCTGAGGGTTTCAGGTCGATGCGCTACGACGAGCACGATTCGGTCGCGCGCAATGGCGCGCAGTCTATTGATCAGCGACACTTCGCTGCCCGCGTCGAGCGGCGCCGTCGGTTCATCAAGGATGAGGATATCCGGATGGCGGATCATCGCGCGCGCAATTGCGATCCGCTGCTTCTGCCCGACCGAGAGCCGTGCGCCGCGCCGCCCGAGCATCGTCGCGTAGCCGTGCGGCAAGCGCGCGATAAATTCGGCCGCACCCGCCATCTCCGCCGCGCGCGCAACATCCGCGTCGCTCGCGTCCGGCATGCCGTAGCGGATATTGTCCGCGATCGTCGAGGAGAAGAGCGCTTCCTGCTGAAACACGAAGCCGATCCGCTCACGCATCCGATGCGGCATTCCCCCGGCGAACGACTTGCCGTTGATCAGCAGGTCGCCGGCGCTAAGCGGGATGAACTGCGGTATTGCATACACGATCGTCGTCTTGCCGACGCCGCTCGGCCCTGCGATCGCGATCAACTCTCCCGCGTGCAGATCGAGCGACACATTCCTGAGCACGGTCTCGCCGCCGTAGCCGAGCGCGACATTGCGGAACTCGACTTCCGTGACTGGCGCATCGAACGCGGCGCCGTTCGCTGGCGCCACATCTGAAGGCAGATTCTCGAGTACGCTATGCACGCGGCGAAGGCCAGCAACCGAGGTTTGCAAGGCCGTCCACGTGCTGCCGATTGTGGACATCGGCGTGATCAACAGACCGCCGTAGCTGAGGAGCAATGTGACGTCGCCGAGCGTGAGCTGCCCGTGAATCACCTGCACCGTCAGGTGATAGACGAGCGCTATAACCGGCAGGATTACCAGCGGCACCACGACGATGATGCAAACCAGGGCGTACGCGAACAACCTCAGCGTCGCACTGTACGAACCCCAGCTCGCCGCGTCGATCTGCTTGCTTTCGCGCGCCTCCTGGCCGAAGGCTTTGATCAGCTGGACCTGTGTGATCCTCTCCTCGAACGCGGCCATCACAGTGCTGCCCTTCTCGCGCATGCGCTGGCTTTGAGTGCGGAGAATGCGGCCAAACACGCCCGAGCTGATCGCGACGATCGGCAACGTAATCATCGCAATCATCGGGATCAGCGGCTCTCTGCTGAACTGCGCCCACAGAATTACGAGCGTGCAGACGAAAATCACGAAGGACGCCAGCGGTGCGATAATTCCCTTGTAAAGCAGGTTGCTGATCGCGGCGCTGTCATGCATCGCGCGAAAGACTGCGTCACCGATTTTTTGATCGGCATAGAGTCCGAGCGGCGCGGCCAGAAAGCGATCGTACACCGCGGTCCGTAGCACCTGGTTGATGCGCTGCGTCAGATCGATCGTGATTGCGGTCTCGAAGTAGCCGAACAGGCCGTTCCAGTTGCTGTCGCCCGCGTTCGAATCGTTCATCGTCGAACCGGCCTGGTCGAGCCCCGGCCCGCCAACACCCGTGCTGAGCCCGCGCGGCGCCTCGCCCGCAACGCCGATCAGAATCAATGTGACCAGCAGATAGAGGCAAACCACCGCGAGTAGTGCGGCCCGACTGGTCCCAACGATAGGCAGAAGGATCGCTGCTGGAATGCCCGTCAGCGGATGCCGATCGATAACGTTGTCGATCACGATCTTCATCGGCCAGGGCGACGTCAGGTAGAAGACGAGGCTGAAGACGATAAGGCCGCACTTCAGCAGAACCAGCCGCTGCTCGTTGCGGATGAAAGGCCAGCTCTTGCGGATCGTTTCCCACGCCTCGCGGGTGGAAAAGCGCTGCTGCTCGGTGGAATAGAGATGTCCTTCGCGCGAGTCGCGCGCCAATGACCCGCCGCGAGGCCGCGCGCCGTTTTGCGCTGCGGCGCTGATAACAGCTTGCTCAGACATCGCCCGACTCCAGCGCTGGCCTCTCGAAGGCGGTCACGTCGGATGCGACGACGCGGCCGCTGGCCATCGCGAAAACTTGATCCGCGGCCTCAGCTGTCGTGCGGCGATGCGTGGCGATCAGCGCCATCCGGCGCTCCGGTTCATCGTTGACCCATTCGCGAATTCCGCCGAGCACCCGCACTTCCGTCGCGCCGTCGAGCGACGCCGTCGGCTCGTCGAGGAGCAGGATTTGCGCATCGCGCAGCAGAGCGCGCGCGAGGCCGATTCGTTGCGCCTGTCCCGTGGAAAGCTTGGCGCCTTTCTCACCCAGCATCGTGTCGAGCCCATCGGGGAGCGAGTTGATAAAGTCGTCGAGACCCGCGCGCCGTAATGCCGTCCAGATCTGATCGGCGCTCGCGCCGGCGCTGCTGTACGCGATGTTGTCGCGAATCGTCGCTGTGAAGAGCGGATTTTCCTGTAGTCCGACCGAGATCGCCGCGCGCCACGCGGGCAGCTGAAATTCACGGATATCGGTATCGGCAGCCATGATGCGCCCAGCGATCGGATCGAAAAACCGGAGCGCGAGCGAGACGATCGTGCTCTTGCCGGAGCCGCTCGCCCCCGCGAGCGCTGTTATCGTGCCCGTGCGCGCTTCGAAGCTCACAGCGCTGAGCACAGGCTCAGCAGGATCGTAGGCAAAGCTCACCTGCTCGAACGCGAGCTGGCCGATCCGCTGCGGCGGAAGATGCACTCCGCTTTGCACGTCGGCCTCGGGCAGACTCCCAAGCAGCTCGAGCACGCGCGCCATCCCAACCGTCGTATCCTGCAGCCCGCCCCAATGACCGGTCAGGTCGTGCATCCGCTTGCCGCATCGCTTGAGGACCGCGATCGTCCCCTGGAAGGTGCCGAGCGAAACGGCGATGCGAAAAACTCCGCCGGCGCTCCCGATCAGTACTTGCCGCGCGCCGACATAAAGCGCCGCCAGCTCAGCGAGCGCGAGAATCGTATTGGCCGCGACTCGATACCTCACGAGCATCAGGCGCGCAGCCCTCGCCGCGAGAAACGCCGCCCAGTTGTCGCGCGCATAGATACGCCCCTCCGACTGCTCGGTGCCGAACGCCTTGACCGTCTTGATCGATGACAGCGTTTCCTCGATTCGCGTCGTGGCCTGCGCCATCGCCTCGCGCTCACCGATAAACGAGCGGCGGAGCCCGGAGCTGTAATAGATCGCCATCGCGAGGTAGGCGGGAATCAGCACGATCGCGATCCAGGCCATGCTCGGGTTGAAGCGGGCGAGCCAGTAGATCTCGGCTATGACGATCGGCGTGAGCGCCAGCGGCTCGATAATCAGCGCGTCGATGACCTGGGGCAGGGCGGCCGAGTCCTGGAACATCCGGAACATGGCGTCGCCGATTTTTTCCTCGCCGTGGAAGCGAACGCTCAGTTCCTGCATCCGGGTGTAGAGATCGACGCGGAATAAATTAGTGATGCGCTGGAGGAGCCAGACGACGTAGCCGACGCCGACGGCGCCGATCGGACCCGCGATGGCGCCGATAATCGCCCAGAGCACAATTAGATGGAGCAGCACGGTCTCGCGGCTCGCGGTGAGCGGCACGTGAATCAGGAAAGCCTCCCCGCGCGTAAGCGGATGGCCGTTGCCGACGACGTCATAGAAGATGCGCGTGCTGGCGATCATGAGCAGCCCGGCAGGGAGGAAAGGGATACTCATCAGGAAGAGAAATACCAGGTGCTTGCGGTAAGGGCGGATGAACGGCCAGACGCGGGAGATCAGGCGGAAAACGTCGCGCGAACGCAGCCGATGCGAGCTAGTGAATTCGAGCTTGGGAACCGCGGGAGGAGGAGAGGGTGGCGGCTTTAGACCGGCCAGTTCGGCGTCAGGGCGCCCGGGTGAATCACCTTCCGCCATGATTTTTTCTCCCACCGACGAGCCTAAACTAACGCCCGTTAGGCAGTCAACGCAGCCGATCTGCGGCGCGCCACCATTACATATGAGTGATTCTCGCGGACGGTTTCAATGCTAGTCTTCCAAGCGCCCTTTAACTAATTAAATGTCGCCAATGATGGCTCCGCGATCGGTAGCGATGCTGACCGCCGCGATTGTTGCAGTGGCTGCCGGTCGCTCGTTCGCCGAACGACGCGGCCAACGGCCCCTGCGGCTACTACGGGCATCCGCCGCTCTGAGCGCATGAACGATCGAGACTCTAGTCATTTCCGAGCGTTGCGCGACGAAGCTAAGCCGCTGCGACCGAAACTGCGACATTGAGAGCCGCGCGGATGCTTGCATTTCGGGGCCCATAGCCTCGCGGCGATCTCTCGTCGCCTCGCTGACGCTTCGAACTCGCTCGGGATTGAAAGTCTGATAGCGGCAGGTCTCTACCTGTCATCCCGAGCGAAGCGAGTCTGCGAGCGAAGTCGAAAGATCCCGCCCGCCGCGGATTCGGTGGGCGAAACGAACGGAGGACCGATCTCGACCGCCACG
Organism: Candidatus Binataceae bacterium; assembly: GCA_030038355.1. Lineage (GTDB taxonomy): Bacteria > Desulfobacterota > Binatia > Binatales > Binataceae > JASHPB01. The sequence continues at coordinate 26,983 of JASHPB010000084.1, read as the reverse complement.
GGTCTTCTCATGCGGCTGCGGAGTCTCGCTGATTGCGCGCGGAAGACCGTGCGAGATTCTTCACTTGGTTCAGCTTGACACAGAGATCGCCCGAATCGTTGACCAATTGTTATCAAACGCTTGTTAGTGATTGTCGTCCCGAGCAGCCAAAGCCGATGCGAGGAGACGAGCGATCAATGCGAAGCGATCCGCCAAGGAACGCAACCCGCCGTGCGCCTCACGGCTTGGACGCCGGAGCGGTGCCGCCGGCGACGGCAATCAAACTATTCTCCAGCACGCCCTTCGAGGTGCAGGCGAGCTCGGTCGATTTCGAGGCGAGCGCGAGCGAGTAAGTCCCTTGGAAGTCCGCGCTGACCGATACGAACGTCTCATGCTTTCCGGATGCCTCCAGTTTCGCGGTGACCATCACGGTGCCATCTGAGAACGTATAGACCATCTCCTCGCCGCCGGTCTCGCAGACCGCCCAGTCGGCCCAGTCATTGGTGGCTATGCCAGAACGCTTGGCCACCAGCGTGTGCGTCTTGTCATCGGAGCTTATCAGCGTGAACTGGCTCAGCGACGAATCGGTGAAGTATTGCTTCAGCGTGCCGTAGGCCTCATCGGGCGGGCGATCGACCGTTGCGCGACGTGGAATGACGCGCGGCAGGTCCTGCGCCGATGAAACAGCCGCGAACATCGCGACGAATGCGAGCACACCGAATGCCGCGGTGCACGGCCCAAGGCGAAGTAGCAGACGACGGGGATTGTTCACGCCGCGATCATATAGTCGGCCAAAGTTTCGCGTAAAGCCGGTCGGTGTTAAGTTCGGCGAAGCTTTTCGCTGCCGAGGTTAACCGCGATGCCCGCGCTGCTCTTCGAGAAACGCAACCATATCGGCTATCTCACTTTCAACCGCCCAGAGGTTCACAACTCGTACAACCCCGAGATAATCGTCAGCCTCGCCGAGGCCTGGCACGAGATCGATCGCGATGACGACGTGCGCGCCGTGATCATCACCGGCGCGGGCAAAGTCGCATTCTCGGCCGGCGCCGATCTCGGCCGCCTGATTCCGCTCTTCACCGGCGCGCGCAAGCCCGAGGACGAGTGGGACAACAAGCTGCTCGCGAACCGTCGCCTGGCGGATTCGGCTTTGCTTCGGAGCTTCAACGTTGACAAGCCGATCGTCGCCGCGATCAACGGCTTCTGCATCGCGGGCGGGATGGAGCTAATCCAGGCGACCGATATCAGGGTCGCGTCCGAGAACGCGAGCTTCGGGCTGCAAGAGGTGAAATGGGCGATCGTGCCTGCAGCGGGCTCGCTCGCGCGGCTCCAGCGCCAGATTCCGTACTGCAAGGCGATGGAGATTTTGCTGACTGGGAATCGTATCGACGCGAACGAGGCGTGGCGGCTCGGACTCGTTAACCATGTTGTCCCGCCGGAGCGCCTGATGGGGCGCGCCGAGGAACTGGCGGCGGCGATCGCGGCGAACGGTCCAATCGCGGTGCGCAAGATCAAGGAGGCTGTGCGGCGAACCTCGGGCCGTCCGCTGGAAGAGGCTTTCAAGATCGAAAACGAATGTGCCGCGGTCGTGATGCGCAGCGAGGACGCACGCGAAGGTCCGCGCGCGTTCATGGAGAAGCGGAAGCCCGTCTACAAGGGCCGCTAACGCGGGGCGCTTACTTGCCAGGAAGATATCACGCGCAGCGCGTCGAACTTCGCTTCCCGCACGGCAAGGGAGCAGCAAAAATGTGGCGCGGCAAGTGTTGCAGGTCGTGATCAGTTTCTTCACCGGAATCAGGCGCCGGCGAGCGCGCGCATCGTGTTTGGATAGTCCCGCGCGCCAGTCTGCAAAGGGCCAATCGGGAAGACCACAGGATGCGTCACGCCCGCGCTTCGAAAGCGTGCGACAAAGTCGCGCCCGGCCTTGGGCGGCCCGAACACCGCGATCTTGCGGCACGACGCTTCGCTGATCTGCTTCGGCGCTTCGTCGCGCTTGCCCTCGCGCCATAGTTTCCGGAACTCGTTGAATTCATCGGCGAGGCCATAGCGCGCGAACATCTTGTTATAGCTGTCGACGAAGGCGTAGCTGCCGAGCTCGCGCCGAAATGCGTCGATGGCCTTGTCTTCCTCCTCGGTGATGCACATTCGGATATAAATTCCGACGTCGATCGCCTTGGGGTCGCGGCCAGTGGCGGCCGCGCCCGCGTGGATATGCTTGACCATCTCGGCAACGGCCTCGGGCGGCGAGTAATTCATCAGCACGCCGTCGGCTACTTCGCCGGCGAGGCGCAGCATCGGTTCGTTGAGACCCGCGAGGTAGATTCGCGGCGGACGCGGCGCCGTGATTCGCATGCCGAGGCGGAAATCGCTCTTGTACACCTCGCCGTCGAACTTGGAGCGGCCCTCGGTAAAGAGCTGACGCATGATCGTGACGCACTCGCGCATCGCGGTGACCGGCTTCTTGAACGCCGCACCGTGCCATCGTTCGACGATAATCGGGCTCGAGACGCCGAGACCCGCGATCGCGCGGCCGCCGGAGAATTCGTTGATCGTGAGAAAGCTCATCGCCATCACGCCCGGCGTGCGAATCTGGATCGGGATCACGCCGGTCGCGAGCTCGGCTTTCTTTGAATTGACCGCGAGCGCGCCGAGACTGACCATTGCGTCGGGTCCGGAGACTTCCGCGATCCAGAATGAGGTGTAGCCGAGGTCTTCGGCCTCGCTGAGCAGCTTGAGGCGTTCGTTCAATGGGCCACTGGTGAGCGAGGTATGTAATCCAAGTGTCTGGTCCACGGCTTATAATCCTTTGCGCGAGCGTTGCGCGATTTTGTATCGAAGCGCCCGCGCTCGCAAGCCGCTAGTTGCCGCTCCTCGGTGGCGGCGATATATCGAGCGCGAAAGGAGCATCGACGATGGCATTCTTCGATTCCGACGGGGTCCAGATTCACTACGATGAGCATGGCGCGGGCGAGCCTGTAGTACTCGTGCACGGCTTCGCGTCGAACGCGAACAACAACTGGGGCATGACCGGATGGTACAGCTCGCTCGCGCGGCGCTACCGCGTGATTGCGATGGACTGCCGCGGGCACGGGACTAGCGGCAAGCCGCACGACCGCGAATCGTACAGCGGCGAGAAGATGGGCGGCGACGTGATCCGCCTGCTCGATCATCTCGGCATCGAGCGCACGCTGCTGATGGGCTATTCGATGGGTGCGCGAATCTCGCTCGGTCTCCTGATGTCGCATCCGCAGCGGCTCCGCGCAGTCGTGCTCGGTGGAATTGGCGCGCCGTCGAACACGGGAGTGACGTCGAATCGCTCCGTGATTGTCGCCGCGCTGCTCGCCGCCGATCCGAAAACGATCAAGAGCGAGACAGCGAAGCAGTTCCGACAGTTCGCCGAGCTGAATAAGAACGACTTGAAGGCGCTGGCCGCGTGTATGGGGGCGCATCGACCGGACACTACCGGGGAGGAACTCGCGCAGCTGCGCAGCGGGCGCGTGCCGGTGCTGATCGTTATCGGTACCAGGGACTTGTTGGTCGGGAATCCAGAGGAACTTCGCGATGCGATCGCCGGGGGCCAGCTCGTGAAGCTCGAAGGGCGCGATCACCTGAACGCACCCGGCGACAAGCACTACAAGGAAGCGGTGCTGAAGTTTTTTGAAAGTGCGCCGAAGTGAAGGCTACATGATCGCCGGCGCGATGAGCGTTCCGCGCAGATGATAAGGCTCGGGGCCGGGGGGATGCGGTAGGCCGGCGAACAATGGGCCGAGCCGCGCGGCAGCGTCGTTCATCGGGATCATTGTGAACTCGACATCGATCGTCGAATCAGCGGGACTGTCACCGAGGTTGATCGTGCCGCTGGCGGTAAGCACGATATCGCCGCCGTGGGTCTTGAGGCTCGCGATCCTCACAGTTCCGTTGGAGAGCGTGAAGGTTCCATCCGCCTGGCCGAGCGATACGGCGGGAAAGGGCGCGGGCGGCGCAATCTGGAGATCGGCGGCCTTGAGATCGGCATTGCCCGTAGCGCCGACGATACCACCCTGCGTGAGCGAGGCCTCGCCGCTGCCGGAGAGGCTGCCGCTCGCGATCAGACCGTAGCTCGTAAGCAGCTTGAGCGTCTCGATCTGGATGGCGTCGAGGCCGAAGCTGAGCGTCGTGCCGCCATTGTTCGGGCGGGCGGTGGCATCGATGATGCCCCCGAACAGATCAGCTCTGACTCTGATTCCTAGATGAAACATCAGGAACGAAATGAACGAGGGCGCGACGACTACGCGATTGCTCGATAACAGGACGGGCCCGGGCATGGCGGCGGGTGCGATCGTTACATCGTGAAGCGCGGCCGCGAACGGGAAGGCGTAGCCTTGCGAGCCGATCGAAATCCGGTAGCCCATCGGCGCGAGCGCGGCGGAGAGCGCCTGGCGGTAAGGAAACCACGCCACAATGAAGGCGAAGAACAGAAGCAGCCCCGCGAGCGCATAGACGAGCTGAACATAATGGGCGCGCCAGAATCCGCGCGCGGGAAAATCAGCCATTGCGCGCCAGCGCCACGCAATCGAGATCCACATCGAAGGCGTGGGTATCGGGCGTGCGTCGCGCGATGTGGAGGTTGTCGATGCCCACCGGCACCGCCAGGTTGCTGATACTGTAAAGCGCATCAACCAACTGCTGAAGACTCACGTTGTTGAGCTTCAATTCCACGCTGAACTCGGTGAAATCGTCGGAGACCTTGCGTTCGGTGCCGGGAGCGATCGATGCGATCTTGTCGTGACCGACGCTCTTGGTCATCGCCCCTTCGATCACGGAAAAGAGCGAGAAGTCACGGCTGAGCGGCACGGTGCGCTTCTCGGCCTTTAAGACGTCTGTCTTGAGCGCGCTGTAGGTCGCGACCAGCCGGCGAACCTCGACTAGGTCGTGCTGGCGCTGTGAGATTTTGTCCTGCAGCGTCGTGCCAATACCGATTATCGGCCGGTACACGAAATTGTAGACCAGGAGCACGCCTACCAGCGCCGCGGCAATCTGCACCAGCAGGCGCTCACGCGCCTCCAGCTTCTGATAGCGCGCGCGGCCCTGCTCGATGTACGGATCGACGCGTCTCCGCACCTGGCGCGCGTATGGACCGATAATCGTGCCAGCGCGCGACATCACCCGTCGCGCGAGCGGCCCGAGGGTCGCGCGAATTCGTTCAACCAGGTTGTAAAAAAATTCCCGCAGCATCTTCAGTCCGCTCTACCGAGGCTATCCTTGAACGTCGCGTCGATTCTGAATTCGATTCTGCCGGCATCCGAGCCGGACTTCGCGTGCGATACTTCGATCGCGCCGAAGTAGTCGCTGGAAACGAGCGCGCGCTTGGCCTGATCGACAGTCGCGTAAGAGTCGGCGAGGCCGGTCATGTGCACGCCGTTTTCATCGAGCTGAAAATCCTCCATCTCGACGGGAAAACGCGACGGCAGTGCGCGCGAGATCACGGTCAGCGTCTCGAGCGGCGAATGATTTGCAAAGTTGCCACCGATTAGCTTGAGCCGCTTGTCCATCTTGATGATCCCGTCGCGGAGCGCTGCGCGCGCGGTCGAGGGATCGACGGGTCCGAGCACAGGAGTCACGACCCGCTCGATCTGAGCATTAATTTGATTGAGGCGGTGGATTCCCGCCCACACGCCGAACCCGAAATGCACGACCGCCAGCGCGATCGCGACCAGCGCCAGGATGCCCGAGGTATAGAAGGGCGCGAAACCGCCGCGCACGCGGCCGCGGAAGATGAATTCGCCCTGGCGGAAGTTCAGAAGCTCGGCGGGACGCGACGGCATCTCGCCGAGCAGCAAGGCAACGCACGACGCGAAGCGGCCGCCGATCGGCACACGGCCGTTCTCGAAGAGAGTGCTCAAGTCGAAATCACCCGCGTCGCGCACTTTGACCGCGAGCGCATCGCTAAGCATCGCGCGCACCGCCGGCGTCGAGGCTGCCGTGCCGGTTAAAATCAGGTCCGCATGCTCGCCGTCGCCGCTGTGCGCGAGAAGCGTCTGTCTGAGCGAGGCGACAATCGCGTTGGAGGCGTCGGTCGGAGCGGGTGTGCCGTCCGCGCTTAGCAGACTGCGGTTGAGGGTGCGAATCGCGCGAGGCATGCCGCTCGAATCGAGCAGCACCATCGAGGTGGATGCCTGGTCGGCCTCGATCACCATGTGCGCGCTCGGCGCGGTGCCGTTGCGGGCGCGGGAGAAGAGGGCGGCGAGCGCAAGCGGCGCGAGGGTGACAGTCTTGGGATCGAGACCCGCGTCGGCGAGCATCTGAATATGCGCGAGTAGGTCGGCCTTCCGCGTCATCGCGGCCATCACCAGCGTCTTGTCGTCCTCGCTTCCGAGGCGGGCGAAGGCCACCACGCCGTCGTCGACCGGGAATGGCAGATGCTCTTCGAGCTCGTAGGGCACGACCTGATGCAGGCGGCGCATGTCCGAGAAGGGCATCTCGAGCAGGCGCTTTACGACCTGATTGCCCGAGAGAGCGGAGAGCACGATATCGACCCTGCCGACCTCGTTGGCTATGCGCGAGAGCGCGCCGGTGAGGTCTGGTTCGTCGTTGGCGCGGACTTTCTCGAAGGTGCCGACGAAATGAATGGTGCTCCAGGCCCGCTCCGCGACCGCGGCGCGAACGCGATCACCGGCTAATTCGATCGCGAGAATTCGCTGCGCCATCTGCTCTTCGGAACCTAATCCTCGTGCCAGACGGTGAGCGTACCCACACCAGTTTGCTCACGATAATACGTCGCACTCACTATTTTCCGCGCCCCCGCGAAAGTCCCCATCCCCGTGATAGTAAAGAATTGACTGCGAACCGTTAAGACCTTCGTCAGCCGGGTTCCGAAGGAAGTGACATCGGGCAAATTTGCCACGTCCGTGACTGCGCTAAAAGGCCGCAGCGCGCGCGCCGCGAGGATTTCCTTAACCGCCTTGTCATCTTCCATCAATTCAGGATCGAGCGAGGCCAGCACCTCGGGCGGCGCGGTGTTGGCGTTAACCTGGGTCTCCGGCATCACGGTGAGGTAGGGGCTGATGCGATTGAAGACCACGTTGTCAACGCCCATTATCATTTTGAGATCACCGATGGTGGGCATCGGACCGTTGCGCGCCTGGTAGGGGGGCGTGAGCCCCAGGTAGTAGTCCGACTCGGCGCCGCCGGGCGATTCGATACTATCGGGGTCGAGCCAGTCGACAATGGCCGCAATGACCTGGGGGTTGACGTTCAGAATCGTGAACAAGCGCTCGAGGATCTGCTCCTGCTGCGGATTAACCTTTCCGTCATTGGTGATCAACAGATTGATATCGACCTTGCGTGCCTCGTCGATGATCGAGAGATTGACCTGGCCGCCATCGAGCATCAGCGGTGGAAAGGGCACCGCCCACACGTCCTGCAGCGTATCTGCTATCTGCTGCGATTGCGACATCGCCTCGATCCGCGCCGACTCCGCGAGCAGCGCGAGACCGACTCCGATTGCGGAGCGCGCAAGGTAGTACGCGCGCACCCCGTTCGACTGATTGGCGGCGGAAGCAAACCCGAGCCCGCTCTCCGCGGCGAAGTCGACGACGACCAGCGTCATCAGCGCGAGGCCGAGGAGCACGACCAGAAGCGCGACTCCGCGTCGATTGGTTCGCGCGCGCTTTACCACTGTGACTCCGACATCGGAATCATGACCTGGGTCGAAAAGTTCAGCGTGCCGCCGGTTGGCGTTGCCATCTGCATGTCGATTCCGACCGCGACGGGAAGCTGGCGGCCAGGCGGCATGTTCGAGGAATCCCAGCTCTCGAGCCATTCCTGGCCGTCGAAATAGCGCAGGTGAAGCGAGAGCAGATTGGGCGCCAGGGTAATGGCGTTGCTGGTCAAAACCGCGTCGAGCAGGCCGCTCTGCTGCGACCGCTTGAGGAGCAGCCAGCCCGGATGGTCGCGATTCGGCTGCGAGCTCCAAGTCACGATATTTTCCGCGCCGTAGGCGGAGACCGCGCGACCATGGGTTGCAGCGAGAGTCGAAATCGTCAAGGTATCGGCGGTATTGCCGAACTGTGAGTGGCCCTGGCCAATAAATGCGACGCGGCTCGGCACGATCGGCGTCTGCACGGCGGAGCGAATCTCGTTGCTAAGCTCCCAGATCACGGCACGGCCGGCGCGATCTGTGTACATCGCACTCTCCGCGTGAATCTTGCTGGCCGCGACGGTGTGAAACGACGACGCCAGCATCACCAGCATGATGCCGAGCACTGCCACCGCGAGCATCATCTCGAGCAGCGTGAAACCCGACTCGGCGCTGTGGTCATTGCGTCTCATCGTCATTGCGGCGGCGGCGCCATCTGTCCCGTCGGAGCGCCACCCTGCTGCGCGGGGTTACCTTGCAGATGCTGCATCTCCGGGGGCGGAATCGGGTTATGCAGGAACTCGCTGATGGCAAAGGTGCGCGACGAATTTGCGCCGTAGTAGATGATGACGCGGACCCTGCGGAGATCCGGGAAGATTCCAGACTCGGTGACGATCCGCTCCCAGGAATAGTTGGGATACTTGTTGGGATAAAGCTCCTGGAAGTTGCCATGGGTCGAGCCGTCATCGGGATAACGCTGCAGCTCTGCATCCGTCATCACCACCTGTGCGAGCATCGCCGCCCGCGTCTCATCCTGGGCGCTAATCACGCTCTGCATGCTTTGATGTTGGAGCGACAGAAGCGCGAGCAGTCCCATGCCGAGAATCGCGATCGCGATCATCACCTCGAGCAGGGTGAAGCCATGGCGCGAACTCGGAGTGATGGGCGACGGGTGCCAATTCATTGCGCGTACATCTTTTCGGGCGCAACGTCACCCGCAGCGATTTCGACTTCGCCGGTGAGCGGATTTAGCGCGAGCGTCATCACGTTGCCTGACGCGTCCATCAGGTGAACCACGGTCGCGTCGACGTAACCCTCGGGATAGAACTGGCAGAACGCCTGTCCCTTATTGACAGTGCCGATACCTTCTACCGTGACGTCGCGAATCCGCACGTCGGGCGGTAACAGGATGGGATGCGCGCCGGGACCTTTGTCGGGGATGAAGATCGGCTCCTTGTCGCTCAACCGAATCGAGTACGGATCATAACGCGCGACCCAGTAGCCGTTGTGATCGATATCGAAAACCAGGCGGAGGACGACCTTCTGCCCGGATGCCTCGTCGAAGAGATATGATGCACGGCCCGCGAGACGGCGCGTTTCGCTCTTCAGTTTGGCGTAGCGGAAGCCGCCGAGGTACGGCATCACCAGCGAGAGCATCAGGCCCATGATGAACATCACTAGCGCGAGCTCGAGCAGAGTGAAGCCGCGGGCGCCGCGAAGCTGTGCGGCGGCGCGCCGTGCGCCCTCGCAATCGCGGCCCGCACTGCTTCGCGGGATTGAAATCATGACACCGCTACGACTGGCTACCGTCGATATCGTCGGCACTCTCGACGCCGTCCGGGCCGTAAGACTTCAACATGTAGGTGTTACCGTCGCTCTGGTAGATGTACTGGTTGCCCCACGGATCGGTTGGAAGCTTCTCGATGTAGCCCCCCGACTCGTAGTTGGGAACCGCGCGGCCCGAGGTCGGCGCCGTCACCAGCGCGGCGAGGCCCTGGTCGGAAGTGGGATAGAAGCCGTTGTCGAGGTAGAAGCGATCGAGCGCGGTTTTCAGTTCGGAAATGTCGGCCTGGGCCTTGGTCCGCTTGGCCTTGTCCGCGGCGCCGCGGAGGCTTTGCACGACGATTGTCGCCAGCAGGCCGAGGATCAGGATCACCACCATGATCTCGATCAGGGTGAAGCCATCCTGGTTTCTGCGCCGATTCCGTGTCGCCTTCACGTTGGTCATCTCACTGCATCAATTGATTGAGCTGGAAAATCGGCATCAGCACCGCCAGCATCATGAAGACGATGACACCCGCCATTGCCAAAGTCATCAGGGGCTCGAGCACGGTTGTCATCTGGCTTAACGAATGGGCTACTTCATGTTCGTAATTGTCAGCCACGCGCTCGAGCATCCGCTCCAGCTCGCCGGAACGCTCGCCGACGCGGATCATTTCGATCAAAAGCGGTGGAAACAGCCCGCTCTGCGAGAGCGTCTGGCCCATGCCGTGGCCTTCGCGGATTTCCTCGCGGCTCTTCTCGACCGCTTCACGGAGCAGAGTGTTGGTGATGACGCCCTTTACCGCATCTAGCGAGGGCAAGAGCTGAACGCCACTCGCCAGCAGAGTGGCGAGGGTGCGGGCAAACCGCGCGCAGATGATCCGCACTATGGTCTGGCCGACGTACGGCAGTTTGAGGATCAGGCTGTCGTAGAGGCGGCGTCCGCGGGGCGTCGAGAGTGCGCCGATAATTGTGGCAATCAGCGCGACTACCGCGATCAGGATGATGAGCCAATAGGTCGTAAGCGCCGCAGAAATTCCAATCAGGATCTTGGTCGCAAGCGGCAACGCTGCCTTCTGCTGTTGGAAGACCGTCGCGACTTGCGGAACAACGTAGGTCACCAGGAAGGTCATGATGGCGGCGGCGACGCACATCATGATGATCGGATAGGTGAGAGCGCCGCGCACCTTGGTGATGAACTCGGACTGGCGCTCGCTGTACTCGGCTAGCCGATCGAGCACCGATTCGAGGGCCGCCGCCTGCTCGCCCGCGCGCACCATGCCGACGTAGAGGTCCGAAAAGACGTCCTTGTGCACCGCGAGCGCATCGGCGAGAGATGAACCTTCGCGCACGCGCTCGCGCACCTGCGAAAGCATGCGCTTGGTGGTGGCGCGGCTCGACTGGTCGGCGAGCGCTCCTAGCGCATCGACCAACTGCACGCCCGCGCCCAGCAAAGCGCTCAACTGACGCGTCATCAGGGCGAGTTCGGCCGCGGGCATGCGGCGGCGAAGCGCCGGCATATACTCGCGCCACGATTTCGCACGCGGCGCGACCGCGGTTTCTTCGGCCAGATCGGTGGGAAAAATCCCGGACGATCGGAGTTTGCTCCGCGCCGCCCGCGGACTGTCGGCATCGACCACGCCGTTGACGGTGCGGCCGTCCGCTCCAAGACCGCGATACGCAAAAACCGGCATCGTGCGCTCTCAGCCCGTACTAATCGATATCTTCCTGGGTGACGCGCAGCAGTTCTTCAATCGAGGTTTCGCCCGCCATCACGCGCAGCGCTCCATCCTCGCGCAGCAGCGTCATGCCCTGGCTGGTGCAGTGGCGGCGAATCGTGGCCGAGTCGGCGTGCTGCATCACGAGCGCGCGGATGTTGTCGTCCATGATCATCAATTCCTGGATCGCCATTCGGCCGCGATAACCCGTGTTGCGGCAATTGCGGCATCCCTTCGGTCTGTGGACCATGCCGTTTGCGCTGCCATTGCGCACGCCGATCCGGGCGAGTTCCGCCTGCGTGGGGGCGTAGGCCTCCCTACAATCCGCGCAAAGCTTGCGCACGAGGCGCTGCGCCAGCACGGCGAGAATCGAGGACGAAACGAGAAACGGCTCGATTCCCATGTCCACCAGGCGGGTGATCGCGCCGAACGAGTCGTTGGTGTGAATCGTCGAAAACACCAGGTGGCCGGTGAGCGCGGCGGTGATCGCGATCTCGGCGGTCTCGCTGTCGCGGATTTCGCCGACCATGATGACGTCGGGGTCTTGCCGCAGGATCGATCGTAGTCCACTCGCGAAGGTGAGATCGATCTTCGGGTTCACCTGCATTTGGCCCACACCGCGCAACTGATATTCGATCGGGTCCTCGATCGTGATGATGTTCTTTTCCGGTGAGTTGATGCGGCTGAGGCACGCGTAGAGCGTGGTGCTCTTGCCCGAACCGGTCGGGCCGGTCGCGAGAATGATGCCGTGGCTCTGGCGGATCAGGCGATCGATCTTTTTCAGGTTCTCGCCGGAGAAGCCGAGATGGTCGAGGTTGACGACCAGGGCGCCCTGCGCGCGATCGAGCAGGCGGAGCACGATTCGCTCGCCGAACGCGGTCGGAATCGATGACACGCGGATGTCGATATCGCGGCCCGCTATGCGGAGCCGAATCCGACCGTCCTGCGGCAGTCGCTTCTCGGCGATATTGAGCCCGGCCATGACCTTGATGCGCGAGGTGATCGCTGGCTGCAGCCGCTTCGGCGGCGACAGCACGTCATAGAGCATGCCATCGACGCGGAAGCGCACCACGAGTTCGCTTTCGAAGACCTCGACGTGGATATCGCTCGCGCGGTCCTTGACCGCCTGCGACAGGATGCCGTTGACGAGCTTGATAATAGGGGCGGCGTCGTCCGATTCGAGTAGGTCGAGCGGTTCGTTGGCGAGTTCGCTGGCGACGAGGTCGAGCCGCTCGTCGCCGAGATCAACCATCAAATCCTCGGCGGTGGTTGCGACCTGATCGTAGATACGGTTGATCGCCTCGACGATCACCTCGCCGGGCGCGACCACCGGCTGAATCTGTGCGTTGAACAGCAGGCGGAGGTCATCGAGCGGTTCGTAGTTCGAAGGGTCGGCGACGGCCACCGTGATCCCATCACCAGAGCTGGAGATCGGCAGCAACTTGTTTTTCTTCGCGTAGTTGATCGGGATTTTGGCGACGAGCTTCGGCTCGAGTGCGTGCTCGTCGATATGAGCCTGGAAGGGCAGGCGATATTCCTGCGCTAGGGCACGCGCCAGGCGCTGCGGCTCAAGCGCGCCCATCTCGACCAGCACATCGGCCAGTTCCTGGCCAGGCTTTTTGCGCTGGCGCGCTTTGTCGAGGTCCTGGGCAGACACCCAGGAGCGATCAAGCAGGATCGACTCAAACGATTTGCGCGCAGTCGCCATCATCCACAACCCGGCGCAGTTGGCGCTGCGCAACCAATTGTCAACTCCATGGCAGGACGCGGACGATGATATAATACCTGAAACACAAGCTCTGCGTCATTAGATACGATGGTTCTGGTGGCGCGCAAGAATTCTTTCCCTAAAGGCGCCTTGGCGTAAAAACTCTAATAGTGGGCCCCATTCGCCCCGCTAGTCGACCCTCCCATGAGGGAGGTCCCGCCGATCCCCATGCCAAGTCCCGTGCGCTCTTTCTTGGGCATCGTATGCTCTGCCTCCTGCCATGAGACGAGTTTGGCATTGACGAACTTCAAGTCCAAAAACGTGCCCTTGTCGCCATCCTTGGTCGAAGTGTAGAGCAGTCCCGCGACAATGTCATTGCTGTTGGGTTTGTAGGGATAGCTCCATGTTTCCGTCTCATTGGCTTCATACTGCCGGATGGCCGGCTCGCCGAAGCGCTGGTGGATTTCGCTCGAGGATTCGCCTTCATGAATTGAATCGGCCATGTGCGAAGCCTTGATCCGCGTCCCCGCCTGATAGGCGACGCCGCACCCGGCCGAAGCGAAGAGCAGCGCCGCGGCGAGCGCGAGCATTTGGCGGATTCGTGCCATTGGCGAAATTGTGTTTGCACCTTGCATGAATGTCAACGCGCGGTCGTCGATCTGGCGTGCTGGAGTGTATCGGAATACTGATTCAGTGAGCCTGTTGCTGAGGGAGGCTTCCATGGCCGACGCCCTGATCCAAGCAATCTCACAAAAACTTGAAGCACGCATCGGGCAAATCTTCGCCGAGGAGAAGCCGCCTGGCCTCGCGGTAGGCATCGTCCATGATCAGGAACTGGTGTGGCACAAGGGCTTCGGCCTCGCAGATCTAGCCAGCAATCGCCCGGTCAACGAGGATACGCTTTTCCTCGTTGCATCGATCAGCAAGACATTTACGGCGACGGCGATCATGCAACTTCGCGACCAGGGAAAGTTGCGCCTCGATGATCCCCTGGTGAGGTTTATCCCGGAGTTTCGCGCGAGTGCGAATCCCTTCGGGCCGATCGAGGATGTAACAATTCTGCGCCTGCTGACGCATCGCTCGGGACTCATCGGCGAAACTCCGACGGCGCACTGGGCAACGACCAGGTTTCCCTCGCGCGCCGACCTGATCGCGGCGATTCCGCAATACACCGTCGCGATCGAGCCCGACTCAGCATTCAAGTATTCGAATCTCGCGTTTGCATTGCTTGGCGAAGTGGTCGCGCGGATCTCCGGCCGATCATTCTCGGAGTATGTGAGGAGTGAAATCCTGGAGCCGCTCGGGATGAATTTCAGCACGTTCGTCCTGGCGCCCTCCACGCGCGAGCGAATGGCCACCGGTTACCTGCCACATCCCTACGAAGATGTGGCGGAGCCGGCCGAAGTGCCCGAGACCCTCGGCAGCTACGACGCAGCAGCGGGGCTTCGCACATCCCTCGCAGATCTCACGAAATGGATCGCCCTTCAATTTCGAACCTCGTCCGCCAAGGGCGAAGGTGCTCAGATTTTGCGCGCCAAGACGCTCGACGAAATGCACCAGGTGAGGTGGGTCGAGCCCGGATGGATCACGGGCTATGCGCTCACATGGTGGGCGACGCGCCTCGGCGAGAACATCTACCTGCATCACGCAGGCGCTGATCACGGCTTCCTGACGATGGCGGCCTTCAATCGACCAAACCGCATTGGGTGTATCGCGCTGAGTAATTCGACTGGCCAGGCCGCGACCGGCCGAGTGGCGTTTGAAGCGCTCGAAATGTTGACCCGCGCGGTCAGTGACATGCCGAAAGCGCCTCCGTCGAAGATGGTCGCGACGCCTCCAGAGTACAAAAAGTATCTCGGCAGCTACGTACCGATGCACTTTGGCGGTGAGGTCAGAATCGAATTTCGAAACGGCGAGCTGATAGTCGCGATTGCACCGACCATAACGATGCCCCAGCCTCCGCCACCGTCGCCGCTCGAGCGCACAGACAAGCCGAACGTCTTTATCGCAACCAAGGGCCGACCCGCGGGCGAAGAGCTAATTTTTGAGTGCTCGCTTCAGGGTTCAGTAATCGCATTTACGATGGGCGAGTCGAAATTCTTAAGACGCTGAAAGCTTACCGCGGCGGCGGGCAACATCGTGGGCGCGGTGTGCTATACAGCATCCATCGTCAAGGCTTCAAGGAGGCCGTGGATGGCCCGGCGACTGACCCTGGTGAAAGGCGCCTCTGAGCGCGGCGCGCTGGTCTACGGGATGCGCATGTTCGATGCGGGCGAGATCGCGGGCGTCGATGAAGCCCGCGTCACGCTCGCGGGCGGCGAGAGCGCACGCGTAACGATGCATCTGATCGAGGGCACGCGGGCTCAGATTCGCCGCCAGTTGATGCAGAGCATCGACGCCTTTTTCGAGTTGCTCGATGAGAATCGATAGCTGAAGGAACCCAAGGAGAGACCGATGAAGCTGGAATTCGTCAAGTACGAGAAGCGCAATCACATCGCCTACATCACCTTCAACCGTCCCGAGCGCATGAACGCGCTCCATCCGCCGTGCCACGTCGAGATGGACGGCGTCTGGGATGATTTCATGGCCGACAAAGCGACGTGGGTCGCGATCGTCACGGGCGCGGGCGACAAGGCGTTCTCTGCGGGCAACGATCTGCGGTGGACGGCGGAAAACCGCGGCCAGGTCGATCAGATGCTCCGCAGCAAAGGCGGCTTCGCGGGAATCACCGCGCGCTTCGACATCTATAAGCCGATTATCGCGGCTGTGAATGGCTTCGCCCTCGGCGGAGGATTCGAGATCGCGCTCGCCTGCGATATCATCATAGCTGCAGAGCATGCACGCTTCGGCCTTCCGGAGCCGCGCGTCGGCCTCGCGGCGGCGGCGGGAGGCGTGCATCGGCTGCCGCGCCAGATCCCACTCAAGATCGCGATGGGCATGATGCTTACGGGCAAGCATATCACCGCAGCCGAAGCTCACAGCTTCGGAATCGCCAATGAAGTGGTGGCGCTGAAGGATCTGATCCCGAGCGCCGAGAAGTGGGCCGCGGAAATCATGGAATGCTCTCCGCTGAGTGTTCAGGCGAGCAAGCAGGCAGCGCTCGATGGTCTCGGCATTCCGGTCAAGGAAGCGATGGCGAAGCCATACGAGATCCTGTCCAAGCTGTTTCGCTCGAAAGATGCGGTCGAAGGGCCGCTGGCGTTTTCGGAGAAGCGCAAGCCCAACTGGACCGGCGAGTAGGATGGGAGTCGACCTGGCACTCATCGGCGCGATGGTCCGCGAGTTGTTCGCCGCTTATGCGGTCGCGGCGTTCCCGCCCATCGGTACCGGGTCGTTCTGGATCATCGCGTGTCTCTATGGCGTGGTGTCGGTGCTGTTCGATGATGAGACGCCGCGCGGAGTACCGGGTATCGACGTCATCTACCAGATGCGTCCCGACTTCAATCGCGATAATCGGTAGTCCCCGATCTGCCCAGAAATCGCTTAATTGCGGCGCCATTTCTTGGTCCTACGGCAGGTATTGCGAGGTTCGAGAGGAATTGATAATCATTCTCATAATCGATGGAGCTCTGAGGGAAGCCGAGACACCAGCATGTACCTCTGCATCTGCAACGCCATCAACGATCGCCAGGCTCGCTCGCATACGGATTCCGCCCGATGCTCTGTCGCCGCGTTTTACCGAGCGCTCGGTGTCAAGCCGAAGTGCGGCAAGTGCGTGCCCGCCATCCGTGAGATGCTTGCCGCCGGCCGCGCCAGCGTCGATCCGCTGAGGGATTCGCCCGCCTCCAACGCTTAAGGCTGCATTCCTTTCAGCGGGGCAGATGCCCTAGACTCGCCATCGCAAGCCGCGACCTCGCAACCAGGGAGAAAGATCGTGAAGGGCGACGCCCAGGTTATCCAGTTTCTAAACACTGTCCTCCGCAACGAATTGACCGCGATCAATCAATATTTCCTTCACGCCAGGCAGCTCGACCACTGGGGCGTGACCAAGCTCGGCAAGTACGAGCGCGACCAATCGATAGATGAAATGAAGCACGCCGATCGAATCATCGAGCGAATTCTTTTTCTCGAAGGATTGCCGAACCTCCAGGACCTCGACCGCCTGCTAATCGGCGAGAACGTGAAGGAAGTCCTCGACTGCGACATGAAACTCGAACAGAAGGCGCTCGGCGACTATAGAACCGCGATCGCTCACTCCGAAACGGTCAAGGACTTCGTCACGCGCGACATGCTGCAGGAGATCATGCGCGACGAGGAGGAGAGCGTCGACTTCATCGAGGTCCAGCAGGACCTGATCAAGCAAATCGGAATCGAGAACTACATCCAACTCCAATCTGGCAGCGCGACTTGATAGTTCACTTGCCGAGGTGGGCGGCGAAGAACGCTGCGATGCGCTTCCAGCTATCCTCGGCCGCGTCGTGATTGTAATCGGCCTTCATCGGGCTGATACGCCCGATATTGGCGAGCACGCCAAAGTTGCGGCTCATGAAGCTGTGCCCGGCGTCATCGTAGATTTTCACATCGTGCGCGAGGTTCATCGCGGTGAGCAGCTTCTCGAGCCGCTCCCCCTGCGCCGCGAACATCTGATCCTTGCGCCCATAACCGCCGAGTACCGGGCACACGCCCTTTAGCTGATCAGTAGTCTTGGGCACGTCGCCGTAGAATGTCGCCGCGACCTTGAGCGGCGCCCGCATCGCGTACATCAGCGCGAAACCCCCGCCCATGCAGAAGCCGATCACGCCGATGCGCGATTCATCAACGGCGGGCTGACGTTGCAGCCACGACCGCGCCGCGTCGAGGTCCTTGAACGCGTCGCCCTCGCCGCGATTGAGCGTCATCATCGTGCGTGCGATGCACATCAGGCGATTGCCGGGACGATCGTAGAGGTCGGGCGCGAGGGCCGCGTAACCGAGTTCGGCGACGCGCGCCGTGATGCGGCGGATATCTTCGTTCAGGCCGAAGATTTCGTGGATCACGATCACGCCCGGATGCTTCGTGCCGTCGGCGGGCGTCGCGTACGCCGCGCGCATCATCGTGCCGGTGGAGGAAGGGAAGGTGATGTCGTTGATGTTCATGCTCGGGCTCCTCGCGCGCGTCGCTCACTTCTTCGCGGGCTTATGCTTGCGCGAGCGCGGGCCGGAGCCGTAGTCGCCGAATGGGTCGTCGCGCTCGCGCACGGCCTGACGAAATCCGACTTCACTTGCCCGCGAGACGAAGTCGAGGCCCTCCTGCGTGTGCCGTGCGATTCCATCGAACAGCGAGCCGACCAGTCGCGACGTGCTAAGCCCCATGTTCTCGGCGGTATGATTGCAGAGCAGCTTCAGCATCTGCAGTTGATTAACCGGCACGCGCGCCATCCGCTCGGCCACCGCGGTCGCATGCGCGAGCAGTTGCGCATCCGGAACTGTTTCGAGAATCAGGCCGATTCGCGCCGCCTCGGGCGCGCGAATCTCGTCGCCCGTAAGCAGGTAGCGCTTCGCGCGTTCGAGGCCCATCCGATACACCCACAGCGCGGTGGTCGGCGTGCCCCAGACTCGCGAGGGCGGATAGCCGAACGACGAGCCTTCACCCGCGATGATGATATCGGCACAGAGCACCATGTCGGTGCCTCCTCCTATACACCATCCGTGGACCGCTGCGACCGTCGGCTTACTCGCATACCAGAGCTTCATGTACACGTTCACGTAGCGCGAGATCATCCGCAGATCAGCGGCGGAATCCCACGCTCGAGTGCGGCTGCGCTCCGCAGCCTGCGCTTCGGTCGAGTAGTCGAGGGCGTACCCCGCGCAGAAGGCGGGACCTTCAGCGCGGAGCAGGATCACGCGGACGTCGTGCGCCGCGTCAGCCTCGTCGATCGCAACCGACAGCTCATCGCGCAGCTCGGGAGTGATGGTGTTGTATTCGGCAGCGCGCGTCAGAACGATCGAGCGCACGCCGTTTCGGGTTTCGGTGCGTAATGTCGTCGACATAGCCGGTCACCTGCCGTCTTCTAATAACAGCAGGCGACCGGCTCGCGACAGGCCATGATTTCACTGCGGCACGATCGTTACTTCGCGGCGCTCGAAACCTCGGGCTGGATTAGATCGGCAACGCCGAATTAGCGGATCTCGTCCGAATCGCCGCGGCAGACTACGAGCGCAAGGTATCGACCGAAGTGAAGAAGCCGCGCGGATGGCCCTCGGGGTTGAGCATCTAATCTCCTGGGAAGTAAATCAGCTCGCCGCCCTTGTTGGTGTAGCCGCCCTCCGGCAGGAAGAGGTTTTCATCTGAGCGGGCGAGCGCGATCGCGCGGAGCAACTTGCCAGGCGGCGGCGTGAGCTTGAGCAAACAGGCGATTCTGCCGCCTTCTGCGCACCGATCGCTCAGAACGGCCAGCCATGTCGGCGAGTTCGCGGCCATCGTAGAGCGTGCGCTCGGCGAAACTCTTGCTGGCAGGTAACCGGTCGGCGTGGGGTTTCATTACTTGAATTGCCTTCAGTGACGTTATCTCCCTTCTCACCTTCAAGCTCGCGATCGAGTGCTACCACGGCACACTCGATATGCATCGAAGTATGCAAACCGATCCTGATATCTCCGGCGCCGCGGCAGTCATCGCGGAGGACTCGCGCGCCTGCTCGAGGCTTTGTCGATCATCGCGCGGCCGCGGCCGGTGCTGAGCTCGATTCAGTACGATGCTGCGAAAACGCTTCGCTACGCGCACCTGCTACGGGCACATGGCGGGCGTGCTCGGAGTATCAATCACGGAAGCGATGAGCAAGAAGCGAATCCTCAGCGCGTGCGACGCAGGACGGCTCGTGACGCCGGCCGGCGCTGGATTCTTCGGCGAACTCGAAATCGATGGCGAAGAACTGCAACGGCGGCGCCCCCCGCTTAGACAGACGTGCCTCGACTGGAGCGAGTGGCGATATCATCTTGCGGGCGCGCTTGGCGACGCGGCGGCGAATCGATACTTCGAGCTCGGATGGGTCGCGCGCGCGTGCGGCAGAGCAGGGCTCTGCGTCTGACCGATGGCGGCCGCTCTGCGCCGAAGCATCGCCTCGGCGTCCAGCGTTAACGCGCAATGCATTAACAAGGAGTCGAGTCAGCCGATAATCTTGTTGAGCGGATACTCGACGATTCCGACGGCGCCAGCTTCGAGTAGCTTGGGGAACAGCTCGCGCACCGTGTGCTCGGCGATAATCGTCTCGACCGCGAGCCATTCCTGACCCTTCAGATGCGGGGCAGGGTAGAGCCGCGAGATCGTCGGCGCGGTCAGCGACGGGAGTAGCGCGATTACCTTATCCAGATTCTCGCGCGTGACGTTGAGCTTCATGCCGACACGGCTCTCAGCGTCGAGCGCGCCGCGCATCAGCACGCCAATCTGCCGAATCTTGTTCTGCTTCCATTCGTCCTGCCACGCCACGGGATTGGCGACGAGCACTGGCGTAGAGGTCAACAGCTCCTCGACGATGCGGAGCCCGTTGGCGCGAAGCGAAGAGCCGGTCTCGGTCACTTCGACGGCGGCGTCCACCATCCCTTCGGCGACCTTGGCCTCAGTCGCCCCCCACGAAAATTCAACATCTACTTTAACTTTTCGCTCGGCGAAGATGCGCCGCGTGAACGCAACCATCTCGGTGGAGATGCGCTTGCCTTCGAGGTCCTCGAGCCGCTTCACCGGCGACGCCTCGCGGACGCATAGCACCCACCTGGTCGGCTGGAGCGAGACCTTCGCGTACATGAAGCTCTGCACCTCGACCAGCTTGACGTCGTTTTCGACGATCTGGTCGCTGCCTGTGATTCCCGCGTCGAGGTCGCCGTCGGCGATGTAGCGCGGCATCTCCTGCGGCCGCAGGATTCGGCAACTCAGGCTTGGGTCGTCGACGCTCGGGATGTAGGAGCGCGAGCCGACGTTGATGCGCCATCCTGATTTGCGCATCAGGTCGAGCGTTTGTTGTTCGAGGCTCCCTTTCGGGATGCCGAATTTGAGTACCTTTTCGGTGGCCGCCATTTTCTTTGCCCCTCGATAATTGCCTACGGTGTCGCTCATTCAGCCGGTTTCTTGGCCGGATGATGCCCGTAGCTGGGGCCGTATTTGGCGGGATCGACGATACGCTGGTCGACAACTTTCCATTCGTCGTCGTCGAGCTTGCGGAAGAAATCCGAAAGGTAGCCGACGTGGCAGGCTGCCCCGTCGCCGCACTGATCAACGATCAGCAGCAGCGTGTCCTCGTCGCAATCGAGGCGGATTTCGCGCACGCGCTGGAAGTTGCCGGATTCCTCGCCCTTGCGCCAAAGCCGATTGCGCGAGCGTGAAAAGTAGCAGGCGTGACCGGTGCGGACAGTCTCTTCGAATGCCGCGCGATTCATGTACGCCAGCATCAGCACGCGATGGCTCGCGTAGTCCTGCGTAATCACGGGAATAACGCCGCCCGCCTTGTCGAAATCGATTACTGCCGATGCCTGGTTCTTCATCGCTTCTTGATGCGAGCAAAAGCCCGCTCCGCGTGAACATACGAGTATTTGCGAAAGGTTGGTTCGATTCAATGCTGCCGCCGAACCGGCGTCGGACGCGATTTCCAAATCAACCCGACTATCTGTAGTATGTGCTGGTCATGAACCACGGCCTGGGCACCATGGCGGATAGGTGCGTCACTGCCGATTCCGACCCTCTGCCACCACCTCGCGCTTGCGTTCTGCGGAGCTTAATCGCGCTCGCGCTCGTCGCGGCTCTTAGCGCGACTCTCTCGGCTTGCCGCTTCGCGCGCGATCCGATCCTCTCGCGCTACAACAACGTCCAGTCGTTTAACTACGATATTGCGCTCGGCCCCAAGCAGTTTCATATCGAGGGCTACCTCACGCGGAGCTCCGACCAGGGCCGGCTGCCGAGCCTGCTGGTGCTCAACGGCAGCGACGAGAAGATGGAGCAGTGCGTCTCGATGAGCGAGCGCTTCTCCGCGATGGGGATGCAGGTCGCCTGCGTCGATATCCCCGGCTTCGGGAAATCGTCCGGGCCGAGCCGATTCGTCGGGCCACCGTCGGTGGTGGCGGCGCGTCACGGCCTCGATCTGCTGGCTGCGCGTTCCGACGTCGATCCGAATCGAATCGCCGTCTGGGGACTCGGTAACGGTGCCGTCGCCGCGGGACTCCTGATGGATTCTGACCCTCGCCCGCGGGCATTGATTCTCCAGTCGGGCGCCTATGACATGGTGCATTTCTGGCCGGAGGCGCCGCTTCGCACCAAGCTCGCGATCCTGCGCGAAGTATGGCCGAGCAGGAGGGCGCTGCAGGCACGCAGCGTGATCGAGCATCTGCCGCCTCGTCTTCAGGTGAGCGTGCTGATTCTTCACGGCGAGAGCGACCGCAGGATTCCCGTCAAGCAGGCTGCACGGCTGGCCGACGAGCTTCGCGCCCGCGGCGCCAAGGTCTGGACTTGCTACTTCCCCACCTCGTCGGACAACCTCGGCAAACGCGTCGAGCCGGAACTGCGCACCTTCCTGCGCGACAATCTGATCGCGTCGAACGACGCGACTCCATCCTAACAAAAACTCGTCAGCCGAGCGCCTTCAGCGCCTCGACGACCTGGTCGGTGTGGCCGTTGACCTTGACCTTGGGAAAAACTTTGCGGATGACGCCTGCGCGGTCGATCACGTAGGTCGTGCGCTCGATGCCCATGAACTGGCGGCCATAGAGCGACTTCATCTTGTAAACGCCGTAGGCCTTTCCGATCTTGTTGTCCTTGTCCGCGAGCAGTGGGAAGTTCAGCTCATACTTGTCGGTGAACTTCTGATGCGACGCCTCGGAGTCGCCGCTGATTCCGACCACTTGCGCGCCGAGCGCGCGAATCGCGCCCAAGTTGTCGCGGAAACTGCAGGCCTCAGTTGTGCATCCGGGTGTCATATCCTTCGGATAGAAGTAGAGCACGAGGTTGCCGGATCTGGTCAGCTCGGACAGAGAAACCATGCTGCCCTCGCGATCGGGCAGGGTGAAGGCAGGAGCCTTGCGACCCTCCATCGAGGCGCCGTTTGAGGGAGCCGCCGCGGCTCGCTTCGACGCCGGTTTCTTTACGACGGCCTTTTTCGAAGGCTTGGCATGAACTGTATGACGCGGCCTTTTGACGGCCTTGTTGCTCGGTTTTTTGCTTGATGCCATGGCCAATTTTCTTATCCCGCTCGGTGGTTTGTCGCAATCGCGCTGGGACGGGCACGAAAAAACCGATCGTTTAGGAAGTTTTCCGGACCCTAGTTGACGAACTATCCACTTGGCTCTAGACTCACGCCGGGATCGGCGCGAATTTCGATTTTGCACCTACATGGCTGTTTACACGGAGCTAAGCAAACCCTTCCTTAAGGAGCTGGCAGATGACTACGCCCTCGGTCGCGTCGGCACCGCCAGCGGCATCGCCGAGGGCTCGGTCAACAGCAACTACCTGCTCGAAACCGCCAAGGGCAAGTTCTTGCTCCGCGTCGACGAGGTCAAAAGCGAAAACGAGCTGAAGCGCGAAATCGACCTGCTCACGTTCCTGCGCAAGCACAGCTTTCCTTGCCCGCATCCGATGCAGGATCGGATGGGCCGCTTTTACCGCAACTTCAGCAACAAATGCGTCTCGCTGTTCAAGTATCACGAGGGCAGGATTCTCGCGGCGCAAAAGCTCCGCCCATCGCAGCTCGAGACGATCGGGCGCGCGCTCGGCGACCTCCACGTCATCGGCAAGGCGTACAAGAAGGGTATCGACAACCGCTTCAGCTTCGAGCGGATTGCGGACCTCTATCTGACCGTGCGCGGCAAGCTGCCGAACTATTTCCGCAAGATTTGCCGCACGCTCGACGACGAGATCGAGTATCTGACGCGCTACCTCGAAGGAAAGCTGCCGAAGGGCGTGATCCACGGCGACATTTTCGCCGACAACCTGCTGTTTCGCGGCGAGAAGCTGACCGCGATGCTCGACTTCGAGGCCGCCTGCCGCGGCAAGTTCATCTTCGATATCGCGACGGCGGTCAACGCGCTCTGCTTCGTCGATGGCGCGTATTCGCTCGATCGCTTTCGCTATCTGCTCACGGGCTACGAATCGGTGCGCACGCTCTCACTTGCCGAGTGGGACGCGTTTCCCAACGAGTTGCGATTCTCGTCGCTGCGCTTCACGGTCACGCGCCTGCACGATTTCTTCCTGCAGCAGGTTGACGGCCGGAATCGCGTCAACAAGGATTTCCGCGAGTTCTTCGATCGCCTGCGCGTGCTCCGTCGCGAGCGCGAGGGCGGCATGGAACCGCTACTGATGGCGATGGCTACAGGATACGATTACCGCAAGTACCAGAAGGTCAAAGCGACAGAACGCCGCCAGGCCTGAAATCTAGGCGAGGCCACTCGCCCAACTCCTCGCGTCCGCATCCGTGGCGGAGAACAAGCTTGCCCACCATCGTCGAAAGCCTGAATGCCAATCGTCCCGCACTCTGGATCGAGGTTTCCCCTCCGCGCGGGGTTAATCCCGAGCTGCTGCTGAAGCGCCTTTCGACGCTCATCGGCCACGTCGACGCGATCAACCTGACCGACAATTCACTCGGCAAGGTGAAGATGTCGGGTCTTGCCTTCGGCTCAATTGTGAAGTCGCGCCTCGGTCTCGCGATCGTGCTCAACGTTTCGTGCCGCGACCGCAATCGCTTCGCGCTCAAGTCCGATCTGCTGGGCGCCGCCGCAACGAAGATCGACGCCGTGGTTGCGCTCAGCGGCGACAAGATACCGCCCGGCGCCGACGGCTCGGTGGTCGTGAGCCACGACCTAGACGCGTTCGGCCTGCTCGAGATGATCGGGGACTTAAACCGCGGCGACACGGGCGACGGCAAGCCGGCGCTCAAGCTGCTGCCCAATCTGTGTCCGGGAGCGGTTGCGAATCCAAATCGCAAGAACCTCGAGCGCGAGTTCGAGCTGCTGGCGCGCAAAGCCAAGGCCGGCGCGCGCTTCGTTATCACGCAGCCCGTCTTCGAGCGTGAGAGCGCACTTCGCTTTGTCCAACGCGCGACCGCGCTCGGATTGAAGACCGTCCTCGGCATCCTGCCGATCAAGCGCGAGGCCATGGCGGCCTACATGAAAGATAATGTAAAGGACCTTAGCAACGTCGCCGGGCTCGATCGTTACGCCGGCAAATCCGAGCCGGAGGTTCGCGCCGAGTCACTGGCCGCGAATCTGGCCCTGATGCAGTCGTTGGCTGGCGAGGTCGCCGCGTTTAACATCATGAGCGGCGGCGGACCTTCGCTCGCGATCGAGTTGGCGCTGAGTTTCAGCGCGTGGCGCAAGGAGAACCTCCGATGAGTCGGACCAACCTCAACGGCGAACGAACTTCCCAGGTGAACGGCGCGGCGCGCGAGCGGACCAAGGTCGAGGAGGCCGTGCGCACGATTCTCCGCTACATGGGCGAAGATCCCGACCGCGAGGGGTTGAAACGCACGCCTGAACGCGTCGCGAGTGCATTCGAGTATTTCTCCAGCGGCTATCGGCAGGATCCGAAGCGCGCAATCAACGGCGCGCTGTTCAGCGAGGAAGAGTACCAGGAGATGATCCTCTGCAAGGACCTCGATTTCTACGCGCTCTGCGAGCATCATCTGCTGCCATTCATGGGCAAGGCGCACGTTGCGTACTTGCCGAATCGTAAAATCGTAGGACTCTCGAAGCTTGCGCGGATGGTCGATATCTACGCGCGCCGGCTCCAGGTGCAGGAACGGATGACGACGCAGATCGCGCAGACGATCATGGACGAGATCGATCCGCTCGGCGTCGCAGTTGTGCTCGAAGCCGAGCACATGTGCATGCGGATGCGCGGGATCGAAAAGCAGAATTCTTTTGTTACCACCTCGGCGATGCTCGGCGTGTTCCGCACCAACATCGAGACCCGCCAGGAGTTCATCAACCTGTTACGCCGAAGCCGCTGACAGCTCGTCAGCGCAAACCCTATCCTGATGGCCGCCTGAGATGCCCGCCGCAACGCCCGCACAACTCGCCGCGCTCGGCCGCCACGCGTTGAAACTTGTGCGTCCTCGGCAGGTACTCGGCCTTGGCACGGGACACGCCGCGAGTGCATTCATCCGCGCGCTCGGTGCGGGCGGAATCAAGGTGCGAGGCGTCGCGACTTCCAACGCAAGTGCGAACCTCGGCCGCGAGGTCGGGATCGAGGTAGTCGAGCTCGGCTCGGTGCGCGCGCTCGATACTGACTTCGACGGTGCCGACGAGGTCGACTCGCGACTCAACATGATCA
Source organism: Candidatus Binataceae bacterium (assembly GCA_030038355.1). Classification (GTDB taxonomy): domain Bacteria; phylum Desulfobacterota; class Binatia; order Binatales; family Binataceae; genus JASHPB01. Next base: position 977 of record JASHPB010000084.1, on the reverse strand, counting down.
AGGGCTATGGCGGAGCGCTGGTGCGCGAGAAGATCGTCGCCGCGTCGTCGAAAAAATTCGTGGTGCTGGTCGGCGAGGAGAAGATCGTCCCGAGGCTGGGCCATCGAGGGACCTTGCCGGTCGAAGTGGTTCCCTTCTCCGAGCCGCTTACGATACGGAAAGTCGCGGCACTCGGCCTCAAGCCCAAGGTTCGCCAGGCCGACGGCAAGCCCTACATCACCGACAACGGCAACATCATCCTCGACTGCGGTCTCAAGCCAATCTCGAATCCAGCGAAACTCGATCGCGAACTGCTCGCGATTCCAGGTGTCGTCGGCACCGGGCTATTCCTCGGGATGGCGACTACCGTGCTGGTGGCGTGCGCCGACGGCTCGATTCGCACGATGCGCCCGCGGCGCTGATCCGCCGCACCTCCGGTGGTTCACGATTCAAATCAAACCGCGCGAGAGCAGCTGAGCGAAATTTACCGCGCCGCGATAGGGGCGGTTGATCCTGCGCGGCTGGTGCGCATCGCCTTGGAAGGGCGTTCGCCCGCGACGCAATCGATTCCCCCGCTGGTCGCATCTGCACCGCGCGTTTTCCTGCTCGCGATCGGGAAGGCTGCCCGCGCGATGGCTCTGGAAGCGCAACAGCAGCTCGGTGACCGACTCGTTAGTGCGCTGGCCGTGGTACCGGAGAGCCTCGTCGAAGCGGCGCCGCATTCGAAGATTCGCTTTGTTCCCGGTACGCACCCGATTCCCAACACGCGTTCGGAAGCCGCCGCCAATGCTGCGCTTGCGCTGCTTTCCGAGACGCGCCGCGATGATCTTGTGATCGTCGCGCTGAGCGGTGGCGCGTCGGCTATGTTCGCGAAACCGGCCGAGGGCATAACCCTCGCGGACAAGATTGCAATGACCGAAGCGCTGCTGCGCGCGGGCGCGCCGATTCGCGAGCTGAACCTCGTGCGCAAGCATCTGTCGGCGGTAAAGGGCGGACAG
>JASHPB010000009.1 GCA_030038355.1 Candidatus Binataceae bacterium | reverse complement strand
TCGGCGCCTCCGCCGCCGACGCCTTATAACGTCGTCGATATGCTCGATGCGAAAGAGCCCGACCCGCTGGCGGCCGAATTGATGGCGGCGTACCTCGAATCGGCGCGGGTCCTAGGTCAGCGTGTCGCTGAACTGCACCTGGCGTTGAGCGCGCCGACCGACGATCCCGACTTCGCGACCGAGCCGTTCACCACGCTCTACCGCCGTTCCACCTACCAGTCGATGCGCAACTTGCTCGGCAGCGTCATGCGCTCGCTCAGCGGGCGCCGGGCAGCGATACCAGAGCAGATGCGTGAGCAGATCCAGATGATCCTCGCGCGGCAGAGCGAATTGCTCTCGCCCTTCGACGCTTTCCTGCAATTGCGCGTGAGCGTCGTCAGGATGCGGTGTCACGGCGATCTGCATCTGGGACAGGTGCTCCGCACCGGCAAGGACTTCGTGATTATCGATTTCGAAGGCGAGCCGGCGCGGCCGCTGAGTGAGCGCCGGCACAAGCGCGCTGGGCTCCGCGACGTTGCCGGCATGCTGCGCTCCTTCGACTACGCCGCATTCACGGCAGTTATGGATCAGCTGAAGAGCGGCGCACTCGGCAAGGCCGGCTTCGCGAGCATGGAACCGTGGGCGAACTTCTGGCGCGGCTGGTCATCGTGGGCCTTCATGAGCGGCTACCTCGATGCTGCCGGCACGGGGCCCTTCGTGCCGAAGACACGTGACGAACTTCGACTACTCATAAGCACCTTCACGATGGAGAAGGCGATCTACGAGCTTGGCTACGAAATCAACAACCGTCCCGACTGGCTGGTGGTGCCGGCGCATGCCATCGTCCAGATGATTGGCGCCACCGCTCAAGCCGCGGACAAGCAGCGAACTTGATTTGAGGTTCGAATGCCTTCTCCCGAACAAACATTAGAGCAATTCCGCCGCCCCGATTGCCGCGATTCCGATAGCCGCAGTTTCTCCACTATTTCGGACGATGACCTGTGCAGCCTTCTGCAACTGAGGCATCACGATCCGCACTCAATCCTCGGAGCGCATCCGACCCAGCGCGGCGTGCTGTTTCGTGCATTCCGGCCCGACGCTCAAAAAATTCACTTGCTACTCGACGGCAAGGCGCCACGCGAAATGCGGGAGCGTGCCGAAGCCGGCATGTTTGAAGTTCTGGTCGAAGGACTTGGCGAGGTACCATCGTACAAGCTCCAGGTGCAATACCCGGGCGATTACATAGTGACTATTCAGTCGCCATACTCGTTCCCGCCGACGCTGGGTGATCTGGATATCTATTTGTGGCGTGAGAATCGGCACCAGCGAATCTGGGACAAGATGGGCGCGCACGTGCGCGAGCTCGACGGCATTCGCGGCGTGGCGTTCACGGTCTGGGCGCCCAGCGCTGCGGGGGTCAGCGTGGTGGGCAACTTCAACAGCTGGGATGGCCGCCTCGACATGATGCGGATGATGGGCGACTCGGGCGTCTGGGAATTGTTCATTCCCGAAGTCGACGAAGGCCTCATCTACAAATACGAAGTTCACGCCGCGGACGGGTCGATCTTCATGAAGGCGGACCCCTTCGCGCAGGCGATGGAGATTCCGCCCGCCACCGGGTCGAAGGTCACGCAGAGCACCTACCGATTTGAAGATGAGCGATGGATGAGCGCGCGCGCCAATCGAAATCCGCTTCGCTCGCCGATGTCGATTTATGAAATGCATCTGGGTTCGTGGCGGCGGGTCCCGGAGGAGGCGAATCGTCCGCTAACGTACCGCGAACTCGCGCAGCAACTTCCCGCCTATCTCTCGGACCTCGGATTTACCCACGTCGAGTTTCTACCGGTGATGGAGCATCCGTTTGCCGGCTCCTGGGGCTACGAGACGAGCGGATATTTTGCGCCGACTTCCCGCTATGGCACTCCCGACGATTTGCGTTACCTGTTTGATCGCCTGCACCAGGAAAACATCGGAATAATCCTCGACTGGGTGCCGGCGCATTTCCCGACCGATGCGTTTTCACTCGGACGTTTCGACGGCAGCGCGCTCTACGAACACATCGACCCGCGCCAGGGCTTCCAGCCGGAATGGCATACCTACATCTTCAACTTTGCACGCGACGAGGTGCGAAGCTTCCTGCTCGGCAGTGCGCACTACTGGCTGGAAGAGTTTCATGCCGATGGGCTCCGCGTCGATGCGGTGTCCTCGATGCTCTATCTCGACTATGCGCGCAAAGCCGGTCAATGGATTCCCAACGAGTACGGCGGCAATGAGAATCTCGCCGCTGTGAAGTTTCTCAAGGAACTTAACGAACAGGTATACGCACAGCATCCGGGTGTCAGCATGGTCGCGGAGGAGTCGACCTCGTGGCCTGGGGTCAGCCGCCCCGTATACCTCGGCGGGCTCGGGTTCGGCTTCAAGTGGGACATGGGATGGATGCACGATACGCTCGAGTACTTCAGCAAGGAGTCAGTCCATCGGCGCTATCATCATCGCGATCTGACCTTCGGCCTGATGTACGCCTGGTTCGAGAATTTCATCCTGTCGCTTTCGCACGACGAGGTTGTGTACGGCAAGCGTTCGCTGCTCGACAAAATGCCCGGCGACCGCTGGCAGAAATTCGCCAACTTGCGCGCGCTGCTTGGCTACATCTGGGCGCGCTCGGGCAAAAAGCTGCTCTTCATGGGCGCCGAATTCGGCCAGTGGCGTGAATGGAATCACGAGGCGAGCCTGGATTGGCATCTCCTGGCAGAACCCGATCATCGCGGACTTCAGGATCTGATGCGCGATCTGAATCGCGTTTATCGATCAAGTCCGGCTCTTTGGCAGGCGGATCACGAAGCGGCGGGCTTTGAATGGATCGACGCGAACGACCCGGATGAAAACGTGATCTCGTTTATCCGCCGCGCGCCGGAGTCGGGCGACGAGTTGATATGTGTCTGCAACTTCTCGCCGGTCGTTCGAACCTGGTATCGGGTCGGTGTCCCGAAACGCGGGCTCTATCGCGAAGTGCTGAACACCGATTCCGCGCTCTATGGCGGCAGCAATGTCGGCAACGCAGGGGCCGTGGTGGCAGATGATATCGCATGGCACGCCTTCCCGAATTCGGTTTCACTAACGCTGCCGCCGCTTGCGACTTTGTGGCTGGTGCCGCCTTCCGAGTGACGGCCCAGGCTCCGTGTCGATGGGCGTCGAGACTTGATTCTCGCGAAGTGGCGTGGAAGTTTCACGCTGGCTCCGGTGCGCACTGGCCGGCATCGACGCGCGTCGAGGAGCGAGGGTTTCAATGGATGCGACTCGGGTCAAAGATTTGATGAGTACGGATGTCACGACACTCAAGCGAAACGAACAGCTGTCGCTTGCCGATGATTTGATGCAACTCGGACGAATCCGCCACTTGCCGGTGCTTGACGACGACGGGAAAGAACTCATCGGAATTGTGAGCCAACGCGATCTTTTTCGTGGCGGGCTCGCCCGCGCCGTCGGTTACGGCCAGCACGGACGCCGTAAACTGCTGAACTCGCTCCAGGTCAAAGATGTGATGGTCACGGATCTCGTCACGACCACACCTGAGGCGCCGTTGGCCGAGGCCGCCGAGACCATGATGAAAAACAAGATTGGCTGTCTGCCCGTAGTCAGAGACCGAACACTGGTTGGGATCCTTACCGAAGGCGATTTCGTCGCGCTATTCGTCAAACGCGCGAAGTAAGCCGCAGCGTGGGCGCGATCACACCACTGCTGCTTTTGGGGGACGTCGCAGCCACAGAGCCAGCATTATCCACGCCCATCCGCGGAAGATCAGCGCAACGCCGACTGCAAAGCCTATAAACCAGAGCGCCGATACCGGCCAATGAACAAACAGCAGGATTCCCAGCACGATTGACACGACGCCGTCCAGGATCGCCCATCCGCGATGCGGAACCTCGGACGAAAGCGCGGTGAACAATTGCATCGCGCCCACCACCAGGAAGAAGGCTGCCAGGACCAGCGTCAGCGTTAGCGCACCAACCGCCGGATCGATCACCAAGATCAAACCAATCACCAGATTGATGATGAATCCGAAAAGGTCGAGATAGTGGCGCGCCTCGCGACCTCGAAACCACTGAACGGCATGGAAAATCGCACTCAGGATCAGTAGCCAGCCTAGCAGCGCAACTGAAAAAATCGTCACCAGAAAGGTATCGCCGAAGGCGATGATGCCGAGCGCAATGAGCGCGATCCCGAACGCCAGAAACCATCCCCAACGATCGCGTGCCCGTTCGAAAATTCCAGCTGTCGCCGCCACTGCCATAAGCTTACCTCCGGTATCGCGATGCTAGCGCTTTTTCGCGCTTAGGCAGAGATCCGTGCAACAACAGCGTGTTTCGCGCCAGACAGGCTCGATCGCGAGCCGCTCGTCAATTAGGGAAATTCTTGGCTAGCGCAGCTCTGTAGGCCGGCCGTTTCGCGATGCGTTCACGGTATGCCGCGGCTCCGTTGGGCAGTTGAAGGCTGCAGGTAAGCGCCCATTCAAGGCAGGTCAGCATCAGGATGTCGGCGGCCGAGAGTTTGTCGCCGAGCAGGCAGGGTGCATTCGAAATCCTCGCGTCTATCGCCTCGAGGTTGTGCATGAAGTAGCTTTTGGCGGCTTCAACGGCGGTCGGCGCTTCGCCATACAGATGCTTCAAGCCTTCGTGGCGCCGTACGACGTACAGCGAAGTCGCATCGAGTTCGGTCATTATGAAGTAGCACCACTCGTTCAGGCGAGCTCGCTCGGCGGCATCGCGCGGCACGAACATGCGCTCTGGTTTGGGAAACGCTTCGCCAAGGTAGTTGATAATCGCAGCGCTCTCACTAACAACGAGCGATCCGTGCTGGAGAACAGGAATCTTGTGGCGCGGATTGATACGCAGGAACTCCGGGCGGAGCGTTTCTCCGCTGCGCGATCGGATTGGCTTGTACTCATAGTCGAGGCCAAGCTCAATAAGCATCCAGTGCGGACGCAGCGTACGGCTGGTGCCGACACCCCAAAGCGTAAGGTCATTGCTCATTGCAAAATAGCCCTCGATTTTTCTGCTTGCATCGATAGTTGCAGTTTGAAACTGTTAGAGCATAGCTAGTTCCAAAATGGAACTGTATCACTCAGGCTGACGGATCGAATGAATCCCGTGGCCAGAGCCGCGAAATGGAGAAAACCTCGTGCAGCACAGAAACGCTACGGCTGCCGTAATCGGCGCGGGTGACTATATCGGGGCGCGATCGCAAAGAAGTTTGCGGCGGAGGGATTCATCGTGTTCGCCGGGTGGCGCAACGGCGACAAGCTGGCGCCGCTCTCTCAGGAAATCGAGCGCGCCGGAGGGAGTGTTGTCGCGCGCACTCGACGCGCGCGAGGAAGACGAGGTCGCGACTTTTCTTCGCGATGCCGATCAGCGTGCGCCGCTCGAGGTCTGTATCTACAACGTCGGCGCCAACGTCAATTTTCCGCTGCTCGACACCACCGAGCGCTTGTTCCGCAAGGTATGGGAGATGGCCTGTTATGGTGGGTTCCTGGCCGCGCGTGAGGCGGCGCGCTACATGGTACCGCGAGCACGCGGAGGGATCTTCTTCACAGGCGCGACGGCGAGTATGCGAGGGGAAGTCGGCTACGCAGCTTTTGCGAGCGCGAAGTTCGCGCTGCGAGGCCTCGCGCAGAGTATCGCGCGCGAGCTTGGGGCCGAAGAAGATTCACGTCGCGCATCTCGTGATTGACGCGGGCGTGGATACCGCCTGGGTGCGCGAGCGCATTCGTGAGCGCGAGGGCGACGATGCGATGAAGAACCTCGATCCCGGCCGCCTGATGCGGCCCGACGCCGTTGCAGAAGCATACTGGCAGCTCTATCAGCAGCCGCGCGATGCGTGGACCTTCGAACAGGAAATTCGCCCCTTCGGCGAAAAATGGTGAGCGTCATGGCAAACGTCGAATTTCATTTCGATTTTGGCAGTCCCAACGCGTACCTGAGTCATCTTGTCATTCCGGAGATAGAAAAACGCACGGGCGTTAAATTCCAGTACGTGCCGGTTTTGCTCGGCGGCGTCTTCAAGATGACCAACAACCGCTCGCCGGCGGAGAGTCTTCGAGGAATCAAGAACAAGCCCGAGTACGAGCGGTTAGAGACTCAGCGCTTCATCCGGCGTCACGGCATCACGCGTTTCACCCCGAATCCGTTTTTCCCGGTCAACACGCTGACGATCATGCGCGGCGCGATCGCGGCGGAAACGTTGGGCACCTTCGCCCGCTACGTCGACGCGATGTACCGGCACATGTGGGCGGAGCCGAAAAAACTCGATGATCCGGAGGTGCTGCGTACGGCGCTCGAGGAGTCAGGATTTGACAGCAAACAGTTTTTCGAGCTCGTGCAGCGTCAGGACATCAAGGACCGGCTGCTCGAAAACACGCAAAAGTCAGTCGCGCGCGGCACCTTTGGATCACCAACCCTATATGTCGGTAACGAGATTTTCTTCGGCAAGGATCGGCTGCGCGACGTCGAGGAAGAGATCATGCGGACAAGGTAGTACTACGAACGGTCGCGATGCTTCCTTGCGTCCTTGCGTCCGGAGGGTCGGCGCCGCGCTCGGAGCCTGCCAAAAATCTCAAGCCGTAGCTTCAGCTTGTCGCCGAGCCAGAGCGCGTTGAAGGCATGATCCTGGTAGTCGTCTCCCGTCTCAGGATGAACCAAAATTGAAAGGCCGTCGCGATTCAGCATCAGCCACGGAACGATGCGCGAGAACTCCCTCACGCCGAATTTCACCTGGTACATCGACTGCGGATGCGGCCCAACCGGCTCCTCGCGCCAGCGCCCCAGCTCGACCTTGAATCTCCGCGGAATCAGGCGCCGCAAATGCTCGGCCACGCTGCGCGTCGATCGCTTATAGTAAATATGTGCGTGATAGCCACGGATCTTCGCGCTGTCGTTGTTTCGCCACATCGCAATAGTAGAAGCTAACGACTGACATGCCTCAGATGTCAACTCGGCGCGGCCGTTTACTTTGGTGCCACGCGCGCTTCGGCCAGCATCGTCTTGCGCCGTGCGAGGCTCGCGGGTGACCACTCTTTGCCGATATCGTAGAAAGTATTGAACGCGCGTGCGCCCTCGGGAAGTCTCACCCACGGCAGCTTGCTGCGCGTGAAGATATGAACGTCGGGCGTGACCGCTTCCGCTTTGTCGAGAGTGCCGGCGCGAACGAATAACGCATCGCCCAAAGCGCCGTAATAGCGGCTCCAGACGTACGTTCCGCACTTTCCGCAGAAGAACACCTCGTGATTGTTGCCGGTGCCGCCTTTCAACATGAAAGACTTCGGTTGGTCGCCCCGGGGCTCGACGAATTTTGATTCGATCCACATGTTGATTACGAACGCGCTACCGGTGATTAGCTGGCAATCGCGACAGTGGCAAGCGTGGACGATTAGCGGGCTCTCCATCAATTTGTATCTGATCGCCTGGCAGGCGCATCTACCTTCGAGTTTCATCGATACCTCCTGCGGGCTGCGGTTGCCCGCGGACTCGCGCTGTGAAAGGTTCTCGCCAGGGTCTGTATCACTCGCCGCTCGCGAATACTTGGCAAAAATTGCTGTCCTATCAATCCGCAACTGACGATCCGCTGATTGCCGCGCTGTATCGCAAACAGCGCGATGGCACGACGGGTATAGCCCAGGGTACCGAGCTGGCCGCGGGCCAAGGTTGGCGTGTGGTCGATGTCGTATGCACGTCCGGCCCAGACGATCGTTCATTCGAAGAGCGACATTCATGGACCTCGATATCGCTAGTCCTGTCGGGAACATTTCTGTATCGGACCGGTTGCGAATCTGCGCTGATGTCGCCCGGCGCTCTTCTGCTCGGCAATGCCGGCCAGTCCTACGAATGCTCTCACGAACATGGTGAGGGCGACCGATGCATCTCGTTTCAATTTGCGCCCGAGCTTTTGGAGCCGGTCGCGTTGGATGCCGGAGCGGCGCGGGCGAAGTTGGATTGCGCCCGGATTCCTCCGCTTCGCTCGCTTACACCACTGGCCGTTCGGGCGCGCGCCGCGTGCGTCAACCGCGATTCGCTGGAGGAAGTCGCGCTCGAGTTTGCGGCCGCGGCGTTTCGCTGGTCCGGTCAATCGCGATCGAGTTCCGAGGTGAGCGTTCGCGATCGTGCTCGCGTTGCAGCGGTGCTGCGCCGTCTCGCGGCGTCATCAGCCGATAACCATAGTCTCGCGGAACTTGCGGCGTTTGCAGGACTCAGCCGTTACCATTTCCTGCGTACATTCAAACGAGTTGCCGGCGTCACTCCTCATCAATATTTGTTGCGGGCGCGCCTTCGCGATGCGGCAACAAAACTCGCGATGAGCGCCGCGCCGATCACGGAAATCGCGCTGGATGCGGGTTTCGACGATCTCTCGAATTTTATTCGCGGCTTCCATGCGGAGTTTGGCGTCGCGCCGCGACAGTATCGAATCGCCGCGCGCGGCCACCCCTCTTGAACGAATCGATTCTCTAGGCGAGAAATCAGGGCATGGATCTTCAAATCAAAGGCAAGACGGCGATCGTCCTCGGCGCAAGCAAAGGAATCGGCAAGGGCATCGCCGAGGCTCTGGCGGCGGAAGGCGTGAGCGTTGCGATTGTCGCGCGCACCCAGGACACGATCGAGCGCACCGTCGCCGAAATCAAAGCGCGGCATCAGTCGGCGATCGGATTCGCAGCAGATCTCGCGGACTGGGCCAGCCTCGAGCGCGCCGTCAATAGCGCGCGGCAGCAGCTCGGTCCGATCGACATCCTGGTTAACAACTCGGGCGGTCCGCCGCCGTCGGGTGTGAGCGGCGTCAAGCCGGAAGTCTGGGAAGCGCAGTTTCACTCGATGGTGCTGCCGCTGTTCCGCCTGACCGACATGCTGCTGCCGGAGATGCGCGCGCGTAAGTGGGGCCGCGTCCTGACCGTCGCGTCGTATAGCGTGATCGAGCCGATTCCCGCGATCGGAATCTCGAACACACTCAGGAGCGCGATCGTCGGATGGTCGAAGACGCTCTCGCTCGAAGTCGGGCGCGATGGAATCACAGTCAACATGCTCCTCCCCGGCGTTATCGCGACCGATCGATCGCTGCAATTGAGCCGCGCGACCGCAGAGCGGCAAAAAATATCGATCGAAGAGGCGACTCAGCGGACCGCGCAGATGATTCCCGTGGGCCGCCTCGGCACGCCGGAGGAATTCGGTGCGATCGCGGCCTTCCTCGCGAGTCCGCACGCGGCGTATATCACGGGCTCGCTGATTCGAATCGATGGCGGCCTCGTACGCTCGGTGTGATCGTTACTCCTTCGAGCGGGCGACGAGCTGGCGCGAAATGATGATGCGCTGCAGCTCGTTGGTGCCTTCGCCGATCAGCAAGAGCGGCGCGTCGCGATAGAGCCGTTCGACGTCGAACTCCTTCGAGTAGCCGTAGGCGCCGTGGATGCGCATCGATTCGAGGCTGTTCTCCATCGCCGCCTCGGTCGCGAACAGCTTGGCGATTCCCGCCTCCATATCGCATCGGCGGCCACTGTCGAAGGCCTCCGCCGCCCGCTGCGTCAGCGCGCGGGCCGCATGCACTCGAGTCGCCATGTCGGCGAGCTTGATCTGGATCGCCTGATGCTCGCAGATCGGCTTGCCGAATGTTTTGCGCACCTGTGAGTAGGCGAGGCCGAGCTTCAGCGCCGCATCGGCCACACCCACGCCACGCGCCGCCACGTTGATGCGGCCAAGCTCGAGCCCGCTCAGAATCTGTTGCAACCCGCGGCCCTCGGCGTCTCCGATCAGCATCGACTTCGACACTCGATAGTCGTCGAAGCTCAGCTCGCAGGTATCGATCCCGCGATAGCCGAGCTTGTCGAGTTTGCGGGCGACGTTGAAGCCCTCGTGCTTTTCGGCGAGGAAGAGCGAGATTCCCTTGTGCGGAGGATTTGCGTTGACATTGGTCTTGGTCAACAGCGCGACGCAATTTCCATAGAGGCTATTGGTGATCCAGGTCTTGCGCCCGTTGATCACGTATTCATCGCCGTCACGGCGAGCGACCGTGCGGATGGCCTGAAGATCGGTGCCGCAATCCGGCTCCGTGAGCGCGATACCGCCGCGGGCCTCTCCCGTCGCGAAGCGCGGCAGGAAGCTGTCTTTCTGCGCTTCGGTGCCGTGGCGCTGTACGGTCATCGCCATGATGATGTGCGAGTTGAGAATTCCGCTCACTGACATCCACACGGCCGAGATGCGCTCGACGATACCCGCGTAAGTGCTGCTCGAGAGTCCGAGCCCGCCGTACTTGGGTGCAATCATGCATCCGAAGAGCCCGAGCGCTTTCATCTTCTCGACAATCTCGGCTGGATACTTGTCCGCGCTCTCGAATTCCCGCACATGCGGCCGCACGTCTTTTTCAAGGAACCGGTCGACCGCCGCCAAAATCGCAGTTTCATTTTCGTTCATCGCAATCTCGCATCGAATTAGACATCGAAGCTGTCCGAACCGTTCGGTATTCGTGACATCAGCCGTAGCAGATTCGCGCGTCAGCACAAGCAATTCGACGAGGGCCGTGCTATTGCTTGGCGCAGGTTTGCGGAAAATACGCGAGCGATTTGGAGGTGGGAATCATGAGCGTACTCGATGGTCCACGCAGAGAGTCGCGGCGCATCCTGCATGAGGGTCAGCCGAAGTGGGTGGCGCCGAACGGCGACCGTCTGATCCTCCCCGACGGCCGTGTCATCGCCGACGCCGACGCGATCTATCTGCCGCCCTGTGACCCGACCAAAATTCTCTGCATCCATCTCAACTACGAATCGCGGCGTGTCGAGTTCAAGGCGCCGAAGATCGAGACGCCGACCTACTTTCAAAAGCCACTTACCGCGCTAAACAGTCATCGCGGCGTAGTGCCGCGCCCCGCGGGTCACAAGTATCTCAACTATGAAGGCGAGCTTGGCGTGATTATCGGCAAGCCAATGCGCAATGTGGGACGTGAAGAGGCGTGGGATCACATCGCCGGATTCGCTCCGGCCAACGATGTCGGCTGCCAGGATTATCGCGAGACTGATGCGGGCTCGATGCTGCGCGTCAAGGGTCAGGACGGCTTTTGTCCAATCGGTCCGGGAATAGTCAGTGGTGTTGATGTTCGCAATTCCGCAATACGCACTTACATCAATGGCAACGTCGTGCAGGAGGGCGTGGTCGGTGAGATGCTATTCTCGATTGACTATATACTTGCCGATCTCTGCCGATTCATTACTTTGTTGCCCGGAGATATCATTCTGAGCGGCACACCAAAAAACTCGCGGCCAATGAACCCTGGCGATACTGTCGAGGTTGAAGTTGCGGGGGTCGGGCGTCTCTTGAACCGCGTCGTCGAGGCGCCCCCCGCGGCGCACAGAATCGGCCATCAGCCGACCGATACAGATGCCGTGCGGCGCGTTGCCCTGGGATCCGATTGGGTTCGGAGCGATCCTCCTCGGTAGGCGATAATGAACGTATCGGCAAATCGCTTCAAGCGCGCTATCAAGGCCGGCCAGCCGCAATTTGGTCTCTGGGTCGCATTGGCAGACGCTGGATGCGCCGAAATCTGTGCCGGCGCTGGCTTCGACTGGCTATTGCTCGACGCCGAGCACGGTCCCAACGACCTGCGCACGCTGCTGGCGCAGCTCCAGGCCGTCGCGCCATACGATAGTCACCCGATAGTGCGTCTTCAGGTGGGCGATACTCACTTGATCAAGCAGGTATTGGAACTCGGTACTCAGTCACTACTCATTCCGATGGTTGAGACTGCCGAGCAAGCCGTCTCGCTCGTGGAGGCGATGCAGTATCCGCCGGCGGGAGTCCGCGGCGTTGGCTCCGTGCTCGCCCGTTCGTCGCGATGGAACCGAATTCCCAACTACTTGAAGCGAGCTGGCGAAGAAATGTGCCTAATGGTGCAGATAGAGACGCGGCGTGGTGTCGAGAATCTAAGGGAGATTGTCGCCGTGCCGGGGGTCGACGGGGTCTTCATCGGGCCGGCGGATCTCTCCGCCTCGATGGGGCACATTGGCGAGATGAATCACCCGGATGTGCTGTCAACGATCGACCGCTGCATCGCAGCTATCCGCGGCGCCGGCAAAGCTCCGGGCATCCTCGCCTTCGACGACAAGCTCATCAAGCACTACCGCGAATCGGGATGCTTGTTTATCGCCGTCGGTGCCGATTCGTTGTTGCTCTCGCAGGCTGCCGATCAGCTCGCCGCCAGGTTCAAGGAGCGCGAACGCTCGCGCTAATCGACGTGCGTGTCGAACGACACGGTCTGGATTTTTCCACCAAGCTTGAACTGCAGGAAGATCCGGTAGAGCCCCGGCGACGGAAATCCATAAGGAACCGATATTTCGGGCGAGATGTTCTCCGATGCCATCACCATATTCATGCCTGCTGGCATGTTCATCCCGCTCATCGGCGGGCCGCCGCCCATCTGGTCTCCCGCCAGCATCAGCGCCGCCATCGGCACGGTGCCCGATGGATGGATGTGGGCGAAGACGCTGAGGTCGCTCTTGATGATCGCGGCATGCGCGGCCATCCCCATGTAAGGCTCCAAGTCATTCACTGGCGTGCCACTTGAATTCTCCACCTCGAAACGCAGAATCGTTGGCACCCTTGCTTTCAGCTTGGGGTCGCGATGCCACACGACACGCGCACCATCTGACAACAGCGCGACGGTCGAGCCGATCGATGATCCGATCGCGGGCGCCGCTCCGCCCGAGTCATCGCCAGTTAGCGGCGAGCCGTTGAGATTCGGCAAATCGATGCTGCCGACCAGCGTCCACGGAAAACCGGATCTGTCGACGATGTCGCAGAATATTTCGTAATGCCCGGCTTCAACTGATGGCAAACTGTCGACAAAGCTTCCGTCGGCCATTTGCTTCGGATGCAGATGCCACACGCGGTCGAGAGCTGGCGTCCGCACCACGTACATGTGCATCAAATGACCGTGGTCAGGGATCAGCCGCGAAAAGCCGATGTACTTGATCCAGTCGTGCTCGTTCGGCGAGGGTTTCAACCGAAGCTGATTGGGCGCAATGAGCGTAACTGACAGTTTCGGCGGTTTGAAGAACTGGGTGGTCGCGGCGAAGTCGCGCGCATCGACATTCCACCACGCGAACGCGCCGTAAAAAATCGCTGCCACGCCGAGCGCGGTCAGCACCATCGCGCGTCGCCCCCTGCTTTTGGCTTGCGGCGTGACGTCCTCGCCTGGAGCGCGCGCCGAGTCGCGCACCGCTGCGGTCATGATCGACACCGCGCCGATGCCGAGGCCAATCGTTAGCGCCAGCAGCAGAACGCCGAGCCAAATCGGCATCGGCAGCATCTGGCGCGCGAACGACGGGACGGGAACGGACATCTGAGCCGCGCCGTGATCGCCATTGACGTTCAGAATCACGCGCATCGAGCCGTATTCCATCAGCCAGAGGCTCGAGGTGAAGAGGTTCGGATCGGTAGCAGAGCGCTGGGCGCGATCCGGCACCGGCGCATACTTCGATCCCGGCCCCGTGAGCCGTGCGACCGAGGTGCTGACCTGGCTTACGTCGTTGGATTCAGAACGAATGTCGATTTGCGCGACGCCCGGAATCACCTGCGGCACCATCACGCTGACGAACAGGTGATACGGTCCCGCGTTGCCCTCGTAGAAAACGTCGGGGCTGCCGACATGCGCGAGCGCGGGTGTCGCCAATAAAAGCGTCGTGAGCGCGGCAAGTACGATCTTGACGCGGCGCCATTCGATCGAATGTGGGTGCTCGCGGGAGCGCATTGTCAGCGCTGAACCTTGCGCAGTGCGTTGCCGAGCCACAGGCCGATCCCGCAGAAGATGATCGCTTTGACGAATGCTGCCGACATTCCGTGCACGAATGCGGCCCTCGTTGCATCGAGGTGCTCATTGAACGCATACGGATTGTAGAGCAGGTTGGCGGGATTGTTGTAGCCGAAGTAGATCGTGCCGAAGACCCAGTTGCGCGCGGCAGGCGACATTAGAAAATCCGCGAACGGCCATTGCACCGCGATAAACACCGTGAGATAAACGACCCCCGCGACGAACGCTGAATGCCACGATCCCCACTTCTCGCCGTACTGCTCGCGCAGCAGGTCGAGCGCAAACGCCGGGAAGATCAGCAGCATCGGAAACCAGAGCGGCACCATGTGCGTGATGTGCTGATAAACGGGGCCGAGCTTTGGCGTCGCCGGGAAGAGCGGATACGTCCAGAGGAAAAAGATGAACAGCGCCGTGTAGATCGCGGCCATCGTCGTCATCGGCCAGCGCGCCTTCGAGATGCACGAGATGCCGAGCAGTACGATTGGGAAGGCGCTCGCGACCGAGTAGTAGAACATCGAGCTGTGCATCGCGCCGAGCCAGGTCGATTCGAGTACGAATAGCGCCGCGCCGAACGTCGCGATACCGCCGATGTAGAGGAGCAGCCGGTCCAGCTTATCGCGCATCGCGCCCGACGCGCGATTCAGATGCGCGCAGATCAGCAGGATAGCGCCGAGCGTGATCATGAATTCGCCGAGCGCGAGAATCGAGTGCGGCAGGCTGATGATCTTGACGTCCAGGCCGTAGGCGTTGTGCCACCAGTTGTCGAACGGCGCCGACGTGAGCATCGCGATTCCGCCCCACGCCGCGACGAAGGCGCCGAGTGGCCCGCGAAATCCCCAAACTGAAACGGACACATCGCGTGCCTGCTCGGATGAGCCGAAGGTGGTCGACAGAATCATGTAGCCGCTCGCGATTCCGGCGAGGATACCCGCGAGATAGACCATCATGTGCGCAGGCGTCCAGAACGTGTCGCGTCCGATCGAGATATGCCACGAGATGTCCCAGTAGCCGCCCATCGCGTCCGAGGTCACCGCCGCCGCGAGGCACCACACATACCACGGAATTGCCGCGGCGCGCGTTGCTACCTGCGCGTCGGTGCGAGCGCGTGCTCCCAGGTCGAAGGCAGGAACGGCAGCGTTTCCCATTGGCTATCTCCGTCGGCGAGTTGTGCGTGACCAGCATACAAGGCGGTCACGGACATCAAGTTTAGCCTATTTGCGCCCGAAAGTAGTGCTCATGAAAATGCAGTAGATCGGCTGCTGCCCCCGAGGTTTGGTGCGCATCGGCCGGGTGTCCTAGAATCGCCATTGAAAACCAGGCGCGCGCCACGATCGAGGCGCGCGACGATCGCGGGAGGATAAGATGCCGCAACCACTGCCCGTCATCGCCGGAGTAGCGCAGTTTAATGCTCGCGCCGCAGGATTGCCCGAGGCGCCCGAGCCGCTCGCGATGCTCGAGAGAGTGGCGCGCGGCGCGGCCGAAGATTCCGGCTCGCAACGGATACTCGACTCGATCGATGTGCTCGCCGTCGTCAATGTCGTCTCGGCGCGCTACCAGAACGCACCCGATGCGCTCGCGTCGCAGCTGGGGATCGCGCCAAGACGAAAACTCTCGACGACCTTCGGCGGCAACACGCCACAGACGCTTATCAACTATCTGGCCCGTCAAATAACGGCGGGAAAGATCCGTGCCGCGATGGTCGTTGGCGCCGAGGCTATCTACAGCGCGCGCCACGCGGCCAAGAGCGGCGGCGTCAAGTGGAACTTCGCGCGCGGCTCGGGAGAGCCCGAGGTTTTCGGCGATTCAAGGATGGGCACCAATGCGTATGAGGAGCGCCACGGCGCGAAGCTGCCGATTCATATCTACCCGATGTTCGAGAATGCCTATCGCGCGCGCAACGGATGGTCGCTCGCGCAGCATCGCGAGCGCATGGGCAAGCTCTGGGCGGCGATGACAGCGGTCGCGGCGCATAATCCTTATGCCTGGTTTCCGAAGCAGCGCAACGCAAGTGAGATAACCACCGTCACGTCCGACAATCGCATCATCTGCTTTCCTTACACCAAGATGATGAACGCGATCATGGAAGTCGATCTCGCGGCGGGCCTGATTATCGCGAGCGCCGACGAAGCGCGTCGCGCGGCCGTGCCGGCGGAAAAACTCGTCTACATTCACTCGGTTGCCGACGCGACCGACTCATGGTGGATCAGCGAGCGTGACAGCTTTGCGCGCCCCACGATGCTGAACAACTGCATCTCCGCCGCGCTCGACGGCGCGATGATTTCATCTGCGCAGGTTTCGCACTTCGACTTCTACAGTTGCTTTCCGATCGCGGTCGAATTCGCGATGGAAGCTGCCGGGCTCGTATCCGACGATCCGCGCGGACCGACGGTTACGGGAGGGCTGCCCTTCGCGGGCGGTCCGGCCAACAACTACGTCTCACATTCGATCGCGGCGATGACGGGGCGCCTGCGCGCGCATCCAGGGCAGTTCGGCATGACTACAGGTCTCGGATGGTATTTCACCAAGCACGGCGCCGCGATCTACAGCACGCGCATACCGGAGCGTGAGCTGCAATCGCAAGTGTTCAAGGAGCCGGAGCGCGGTGCGGTCATCGCGGTAGAGCAGGCTGAAGGTCCGGCGACGGTGGAGACTTACACGGTCGAGCATGATCGCTCGGGCGAGCCGTCGGCCGGAATCGTCGTCGGCAGGCTCGCCGGCGGCGAGAGATTCTTCGCGCGTGCGCCGCGCGAAGTTCTGAAGGTTATAGAGCGCGAGGAATTCGTCGGCCGCCGCGGCCGCGTGCGCAACGCTGACGGCGTGAACCTCTTCGAACCGCAGTGACGGCTACGACGAACGGTATTGCTCGTATACCAATTCTGTCTCCTCGCCCTATCCAGAAGGGGACTAAGGCGAGAGCGCCTGCGATAGCGGTCGCACTCCAATCGTCGCTTCCCGGTGCAGCAAGGGTAACAGGGTTAGGTGGTGATTTCTTTTGCATGAAAGCGCGTGGCGGAGGCAAAAGATTCGGAGCCGTTGCTCGGTCCGCCGACAACCGACTGCGGCGCCAGCTCGCGCGTATCGGGGTTGTACTCCCGGCTCGATTGCGAGTGCGTTCCGCTGAACCGTATAGTGGCCGGGTTGACCACGGCCAACGGAGCGCGCACATTTCCGACATGGCGAGAGTCGAGCGAATTGGGAACGTTTCCTTCAAGGAGAAGGAAGCTCTCGGCGCCGAATGGTCGGTTGATGTAATCGTCGCCAGCCGATCGCCAAGCGGGGAGCCAGTCGCCACTTTGATCGGGCATATCCGGCGCAACAAAGCTGGCGGCTATGCCTACTTCGAAGGCTCGTCCAACACGGCCTCGATAAATAGCGGCGACCTCGCATCATTGAAGAAAAAGATCGCTTCGACGAAGCAGGGCTGAAGCGGCAGTAACAAGACTAGGCCTTGCCCGACTGCGGCCGTACCGGAAGAGACACCCGAAAGGTCATCCCCGGCCCACCCTTCGGAAGCTTCACTCCGCCACGCGTCGCCCAGAGCCTGCCGCCGTGGAGCGCGAAGATACGCTGGCTCAGGACCAAACCCAGCCCAGTGCCCGAGGGCTTGGTAGTAAAGAATGGGGTGAATAGCTGACCGAGCGCTTCCTCGGACATCCCGGAGCCGGTGTCGCTTATATCGACGCGAAGAAACTGTACTCGACGGCCCTCAGCGGTCATTCTGAACTCGGTTTGCATCCTCGTGTGAAGCTGAATTCGTCCTGCTGGGCCAATCGCGTCTGCCGCGTTCTTGAGCAGGTTGAGGAAGGCGCGCTCTAGCGCGGCCGCGTCGCCGATTACCTCGGGGAGACTCGGATCGTAATCCTCAATGATTTCGACTCCTTTAGGTGGCGTCGGGAAGAGGCCAGCAAGTCCCAGCGCCTGATGGAGCACCAAGTGGATATTGACGGGTTGCTCGGCGAGGCGCTGCGGCGCGCTGACCGCGAGAACCTGCTCGACCAGCGACGCGATTCGATTAACGCCCTCGAGGATGAGCCCGCAGTACTGCAGCGCCCGTTTGTCCTTCGGGAACATCGCTGCCAGCAGCTCGCCGGCGCCCTTGATTCCAGTGAGCGGATTCTTGACCTCATGCGCAAGACCCGCCGGAGAAAGCCGGAGGCTCAGGTCGCCTCGGGTGGCGGCCTCGGCAGCCGTCTTCTGATGCGACAGATCGTGGAGCAGGATAACCGCGCCGCGCGGGCGGCCGTCCTCGTTGGTGAGCGGAGATACATCGGCGCGCACGGCAACCTCGCGCGGACCAATCGCCAGAGCGGCATCGGTATCGCCCAGTTCTTGCCCGGTCTCGAGGCAGGACTTGATCATTTTGCCGAGCCAATCGTTTTGCCGGACTACATCGCTAAGCAGCGACCGCGAGACCTGCGACACCCCGAGCATCGTCTTCGCCGCTGGATTGACCGCCTCCGGCTCAAGGTCCCGCGACACGACGATCACGGCGTCGGGGAGGCTTTCAACGATGTCGTGCCAGAGGTTCAAAATATTCTCATTCCTTCATCCAGTATGGTCTGGGCAGCTCGCACCGTAACACAATCGACACGATGTAATAAGGCGACAGGGCAACAAAAGCCAAAGGAAATGCCAGTGAATGTGTCGAAGCGGATTAAGAGTTGACAGATTTTCACATTCTCGACATTAGACTTTTTGATGGTAAAGGGGTTGATCATCCTCGATTCGACCGATACCCTTGCCTGCGGTTCTGAGGGGATGACTCCAGGGAGGAAGCTCACTGCGGCGCTCGCCATTTCGGTCGCCGCGACGACACTTTGGCTCGGTCGTCAGGCCCGCGCTGATGATTACTCAAAATCGCCGGCCTCCGTAATCGCTGACGCACCCGATCCTTTGGCTCTTCAAGCTGACCATGTCAGCCTTGACGAGACCGGCGCCGATACAGCCGCAGCCGTAAGTCAGCGGGGCGTGACCAGTTCGCAGCATTCGCCGTTCGTACTATCTGCTCCCAAAGCTGTCCCTCCGTTCCCAATTCTTCTCAACCTGAGCGTCCGACGTTACATCGAGGGTTTCCTGAACTCGCCAGACGGACTTCAGGATTCCTTCGACCGCAGCCGTCCTTATCTCGGCGACATGGTCCGCGTACTCCGCAGCTACGGTGTCCCCGACGACCTCGTCTACCTTGCTTTTGCCGAAAGCGCCTTCGCCGGCAGCGAGCGCGGAATCTGGCAGCTCAGCGCCCAGACCGCGCGCCGCTTCGGCCTGCATGTCGATTTCTGGGTAGATGAGCGCCGCGACCCCGTGATGTCGACGCGGGCCGCCGCGGAGTACCTTGCTACCTTGCACGACGCGGCAGGCTACGACTGGCGCGTTGCGGTAGTCGGATGGAACAACGGCGACAACGCAATCGATCGTTACTGGTCGATGCGCGGGGGCAACTTCGATCGCCTGATGAATCGGCTGCCGCAGCGCACGCGCGCTCTGCTCGGGCGCTTCATGGCGGTCGCGTATATCGCACACCACGCCGCCTCCTACGGGCTTAGTCTGGTCAGCTATAATGCAGCTCCCGCGTTCAGCCTAATTCGCGTGCAAGGGGGAGTCGCACTGCGCGTGCTCGCGGTGGAATACGGCACCACAGTCGGGCGGATCCGCGAGCTGAATCCCGCGCTCGAGCGCAACTTCATACCGCCGTGGGCTCGTGCTTACCCGGTGCGAATGCCGATGACTACCCACGCATCCATCTACTCGCCCCGCTCCTAGTTCTGTCGCGCTCCGCAGTTTCGGTTCGCAGCAAAGATCCTAACGCCGATTCTCAACGCAGACGCGCGGGCGTATCCTTGCCTACGTCATGATTAGCGCTGACGAAGCACTTCGAATCGTCCTCGAGAATGAGTCACCGCTCGGTGTCGAGCGCGTTCCCCTGCTGTCCGCGCTCGGCCGCGTTCTCGCCGAAGGTGTCGAATCGCCACGCGATATCCCGGGTTTCGACAACTCCGCGATGGACGGCTACGCGGTTCGCAGCGCCGATATCGCCCGCGCGTCGGAATCAAATCCCGTGCAGCTAACGGTTATCGAAACCGTCGGCGCGGGTCGCATGCCGACGCATCGGCTCGAGCGCGGGCAGGCGGTGCGCACGATGACTGGCGCGCCAATCGCCGACGGCGCGGACGCGATTATCCAGGTCGAAAAGACGCGCGGCGAAGGAACGGCCGTTGAAATCCTCGCATCGGCGGAACCGCGCAGTTTCATCCGGCCGCGCGGTGAGGACGTTCGCGCCGGCGACACCGTGATCGCGGCTGGCAGGACGCTGAGCCCCGCCGATCTCGGCACGCTGGCTTCGCTCAGCAAATCGATGGTCGAGGTTTATCGGCGGCCGCGCGTCGCAATCGTTGCGACCGGCGACGAGCTGATCGATATCGATGAGGTTCCGACGGGCGCTCAAGTCGTCAACTCGAGCGGTTACGCGCTCGCCGCGGCGATTCGCGAGGCCGGCGGCGATCCGACGATTCTCAAGATAGCGCGCGACGCGCCCGGCGAGATCCGCGCCCGCCTCGAAGAAGCGCTCACCTTCGATGCGATGCTCTCGACGGGCGGCGTATCGGTCGGCGAGTTCGATCACGTCAAAAATGCGCTCGATGGTCTCGGTCTTAAGCAACTTTTCCACGGTGTCGCGCAACGCCCAGGCAGGCCGTTCAAGTTCGGCACGGTCGGCTACCGCCCCGTCTTCGGGCTGCCGGGGAACCCGGTCTCGACGATGGTCTGCTTCTATCTCTATGCGCGACCGGCGCTCCGGCGCATGGGAGGATTTCGACGGCTCTCCTTGCCGCGTGTCACCGCGCGATGCGCCGGCGACATCAGAACGGCGCCTAACCTGACCGAATTTGTGCGCGTACGACTCGAGCGCGGCGAGGGTGATTTGATTGCCGAGCCAACAGGTGCCCAGGGATCGGGAATCTTAAGCTCACTCTCGCGCGCAGATGGACTACTCGTCGGGCCTGCATCGGCGACAACTTTGAAAGCGGGAACTCAAGCCGTGGTCTTGCTGCTCGGCGGAACCGAGACGGTCGCACTCGACGATGTGCTCGGATTCGAGGATCCCCGCCGCCACATGAATTGAATCGCGACTATGACAAGGGCACCGAAAATCGCGGCGCCGATCACGATTGCAGATAGCTTGAGCTGCAAGGTCAGCACGCCGAACGGCAGCAGGTAGAACTTGACCATGTCGACCTGGAAATTGGCGTAGACGATATAGATGACCCACAATAAAACGATCGCGGAAATGATGAACCTCGGGGTCTTGATGAAGTCAGGCATCGATGTGCCGCCTCCTGCAGCCTACTACCGAAAAAGCTTGATAGGCCGCCTTAGCGTTGTCAACGCAGCCTCGCGCACGCGCCGAGCCGCAGAGCCGCTGCGGTCGACGCGAGTATAAGCGATGCGGTATCGGGTCGGACAGGGCTTCGACTTTCATCCGCTCCTAGCTGGCCGACGGCTAATCTTGGGCGGCGTAGAAATCAAGCATGAAAAGGGACTCAGCGGTCACTCCGATGCGGACGTTGCCGCGCATGCACTCGCCAACGCGATTCTCGGCGCCATCGGCGACGGCGACCTCGGTCGCCATTTTCCGGATACCGATCCCAACTATGCCGGCGCCGACAGCCTCCGCCTGCTCGCCGAGGTATGGCGGCTGGCGGCGTCTCGAGGCTGGCGCCTCGTGAATGCCGATCTCACTATTGTCGCACAGGCGCCGAAGCTCAAACCTCATCTCGATGAGATGCGCGCGCGGCTCGCGCAGGTTCTCGTCGCCGAGCCCGCCCTGCTCAACGTCAAAGCGTCGAGCCCCGAGAGTATCGGCGCGCTCGGGCGCGGCGACGGCATGGCGGCGGCCGCGATTGTGATGCTGGAAGCCGACTAAGACTTCGCGCGATACCCCGATAAGAGTGCTGCTATCCTGAGCGAGCGTCCCGTTAACGGACTGTTATTGATAGCTACTTGGTGAGTTACTAAGACACGTTTCAGTGTCCGTTAGATAATAGCTCGTTGCTTCGCAATTCATACTAACTCCGCTCATTGTTCAACGATTCGTCAAACCTTCAAAACGGTTTGCATACATATCGATGATAGACTCGTCGTAATCGAATGCTCTGACCGGTGTGGTGAGGGGTACTCGTGTGGATGAAAACCGGTTAAGCGCCATTGGTGCGGCGCGCACGGAGTCTGCAATTCAATATTCTCTTCGGCGAGCTGCAGATCGACGACACTTCTGTATCGTCACCGAAACCTATCCACCTGAGATCAATGGCGTGTCACTTACGATGTCGCAGCTGGTGCGCGGACTTCGCGCGCGCGGCCATCTGGTGTCTGTCGTGCGACCGGACCAGCATCTGCAGTGCGGCAGCGACGAATCATTGCCGACTCTCGTCCGTGGACTGCCGCTGCCCGGCTACAAGGGTCTCCGCTTCGGCTTGCCATGCACGCGCCTCCTTCGGCAAAGCTGGAAGCGCAACCGCCCGGACGTGATCTATGTGGCTACCGAAGGACCGCTTGGATGGTCTGCCGTTCGCATCGCACGCTGCCTCGGCATCCCAATAGTAAGCGGCTTTCACACCAATTATCACTACTACTCGCAGCATTACCGTCTTGGATGGCTTCAGGATCTGATCTTCAAATACCTATGCTGGTTTCATAACCAGACCGAAAGAACTCTCGTGCCCAGCGTTGAGCTTGCCTCGCGTCTCAAGTCGGTCGGCGTCGCCAATATCGGCCTCTTGGAGCGGGGCGTTGACGGTAAACTGTTCTCGCCGGAGCGGCGCTCCGATGAACTGCGCCGCAAGTGGGGAGTGCGCGAGAACGGCCTCGCGGCGATCTATGTGGGCCGTGTCGCGCGCGAAAAGAATCTCGAGCTGGCGATTGACGCTTATCATGCGATGAAGCAGCTTGATGAATCCCTGAAGTTTGTCATCGTCGGTGACGGACCCCTTAGAGAGCCGCTTCAACGCTCAAATCCCGATCTTATTTTCCTTGGCACTCACACCGGCGACGCGCTCGCGGCGCGCTACGCGTCGGCGGATATTTTCATTTTTCCAAGCATCACCGAGACCTTTGGCAATGTAACTCTGGAGGCGATGGCGAGTGGCCTGGCGGTCACCGCCTATGATTACGCTGCCGCCGGCATGCACATAAAGCACCGCCAAAGTGGCATGCTTGCCCCCTATGACAATCCAAAGGCTTTCGTCGACTCGGCGGTATCGCTGATCCGTGAACCCACTGCATTGCTTGCGATGCGGCGGCGGGCGCGCGAGCATGTAAGCTCGTTCGACTGGCCGCGCATCGTAGACAGGTTCGAAATGTTGCTCATGAGTGCGCGCAGTTCCAGCCGAAAAGCGTCGCCGTCATCGATGGCTGAGCAGGGACTCGCGGTGTAACGAGGAGGTAGCTGATAAATGATGCCGAGTGAGGCTTTACGCAGGTGCGTTGAGTATCTAGGTCTGCCCGCTAACGGGTTCGCTCACAACGGCGCAGCCGTCCTTTGGAGCGGGCTCGTCTTGCTGGCGCTGATCGTTGTAATCGCCTATGTCCTCCGACGCGCGTACGTCGGTGTGCTGACTCTCAGAGCGATGGCGCTTACACCGTTATTCTCGCGACTCCTCTCACAATTGGTTAAGTCGCGCGATTACTCGAACGACGCGTTTTTCGGTGCTGATGGCGCGGACGCGCGTTGGGTCGAGGTCAGGAGGAAGGCGATCGATCGGCTGGCAGCCTTCTTTCGCATGCAATCGCCAAAGTCGATTGCGTGGGGCGACCGGGTGCGCGAGGGATTTTCTGATTTGCGCTTCACCGACGCGAATCGCGTACCCTTTCCGTTCATGCGCGTGATGCGCGAGAAATTCAATCTCTGCACGGTTGTGACGGCCTCGGATGGACCTCGCCTTCGCGATCTCGATGGTAACTGGAGTATCGACGTTAGCGGCTCCTACGGCCTCAATGTGGCGGGCTTCGATCGCTACAAGGACTGGATGGAAAAGGGGCTGGAGCGCGTCAACGAGCTCGGCCCCGTACTCGGCCCTTTGCATCCCGTAGTGGCGGAAAATATCGAAATCATCAAAACAATTTCAAAGCTCGACGAAGTATCGTTTCACATGAGCGGCACTGAGGCGGTGATGGCCGCGGTGCGGATGGCGCGATTCAACACTCGCCGAAAATTTATCGTTTCGTTTTCCGGCGCTTATCACGGATGGTGGGACGGCGTGCAGCCGGGTCTAGGCAGCGAGCGCGACATAACCGATTGTCTAAGTTTGAAGGATGTGAACTCGGCTTCGCTCGATCTGATTCGCTTGCGCGCGCACGAGATCGCTGCTGTGCTTATCAACCCGATTCAATCCTTCCATCCGAACTCGCCGCCACCAAGCGATACCGTGCTGCTCACCAGCAGCGTGCGTAAAACACAAGGTTCGACTACCAAGTACGCCGAGTGGCTGAGGAAACTTCGCCAGCTCTGTACCGAATGTGCCATCCCGCTCATTTTCGACGAGGTATTCAGCGGCTTCCGGCTCGCGCCCGGCGGCGCACAGGAATTTTACGGCGTGCAGGCCGACATGGTCATTTACGGCAAGACCATTGCGGGCGGAATGCCGATAGGCGTCGTGTGCGGCAAGAAAGAGCTGATGCGCCGCTTCGATCCGGCGCATCCGATGCGTATCGCGTACGTGATTGGCACCTTCTCAGCGCATCCGGTCGTGATGGGTGCGATGAACGAATTCCTGCACTGGATCGTAAAGCCGGAAGCATCGCTAATCTATGCCGACGCGAAGCAGCGCTGCGAAGCGTGGGTGCGATCGACGAATCAGAGTTTGGCCGAGCGGGCGCTACCGGTGAGGGTGGTGAACCTCGGGACAGTTTGGACGGTACTGTTCAAGGAGCCCGGCCGCTACAACTGGCTGCTCCAGTATTATTTGCGTGCGCAGGGCGTGACGCTTTCTTGGGTGGGGACGGGCCGCTGCATGACCAGCCTCGATTTCAATTCTGAGGATTATCTCGAACTCGAGAAGAAGCTGGTCGGCGCGGCGTGGCAGATGAAAACTGACGGATGGTGGCTGAGCGAAGTTGAGCAACCGAGGAGAGAAAAAGTTATGCGTTCGAATCTTATTCGCGAGATGTTGGGAAGTATCGTGCGGATTCCGGAGCCGGTGAAGGGCTTCTACGCTGAGATCATGCAACGCAAGCACGACGACCATGAGGCGTCGCATAGCAACCTGATCAACCAGTTCTTCCACTTGCTGAGCTCGAGCACGTTTATGTATTGCTACTTTCTTATCTTCACGAATCTTACTCGTGCGATGACGCTAGGGCTGATCGCGCTCTTCGTCCGGCAGTTCGGTCACGCTATTCTCGAACCTCCATGCCACGACAAGGAAGAAAAGCTGCTGGGATTCAATACTCCTAACAAGACACTAATCGTCGGCGGTTACCTTTTGATTCCGATTATAAACATCATCAAGTCGGGCTCGCCGAGTTACGAGACTCTCATCTCACTCTGGCCGGCAATCGCGGCGGAGTGGCTCGGGCTTACGGTGCTGGCGGTGATGGGGCGGGTTGTGTACCTGGCGTTCACGCATGATTTTCGCTCGTCGATGATCTGGTTCGTGAAGCTCATAACGGATCCTTTCACAGACCTCATTGCATACTACGGAAGCGTGTTTCGGCTCTTACAGTGGAGGCACGCAGAGCGCAGCGAAGCCGCGTGAGAATTTGAACAGACCCGCGCACCTTCGGCTTCTGCCTCAAGGCGCCCGCAGAGGGTTAGCGGTCGGAGTATTGCTGTCATCCTTGGGCGTTCGTGAGGAAACTGGCCAAGTTGTCATCCCGAGCAAAGGCTGCCGAAGCCGAGGGATCTTATCCTTCACGCAGCGCAGCGAATTCTGGCCCGCCTCGGAGAAGCCGGCCGGAAGTCTGCCAGCCGTTCCCGATGCTGGGAATGGGCGGGGGTAGGTTGAGCTCTGAGTCGTAGCGTTTGCTGCGGGCACCAGACAAATAGGAAAAACACCCAAGCTTACTTTCTTTCCCTTCCCGCATCGAGAAGGGAAAACTTGCTGCGCGGATCCGTCGCAGCGGCCAAAAAGTTCAAGGCCTCTAAGCGACGCGAGTCTGCGAACGAAGTCGAAGGATCTGCTCGCCGACTATCTTCGGCGAGCGCACCGGGCACGCGGACGCTGCCGTTTTGCGGGCGCCAAAGGGCCGCGCGAAATCCCGCGGCTCGCTCTGCAGACTCACTTCGCTCAGAGTGACGTAGGTCGAAGAACGTGCGTGATTGACCAGAGTTCGTCTAGTCTCGCAATTGTTGGCGCAAAACCAAGCGTGCGATTAAGGATTTCGAAGCGAGCGGTGGGGAGTCTTACAAGTCATCACCGCTGGTGCCGCCGCCGGCATCGGAGTCATCATCGGCGCCGCCGGCTTCCAGTTCTTCGATCGCCTCGTCAAATTCCGGCGTCGAGAACTCCTCGCCCATCTCCTTGCCCATCCGGCGCATCATGCGCGCGACACTCTTCGGATCGTTCTCGTCGACGCCGCTGAACATAGCGGAGTCGCTGAGGGAATCGAGCCGCGCCTCTTCGCTCTTTGGCGTCGCGAACCGAGACATCAGGCGATGCATCGCCTTGCTACCGCAATGGCTGCAGGCGGGCTCGACTTGTTCGCTGATGCGGGTGGTGAGCACGCTTGAGACGCGCCGGCATTTGTCGCATCGATACTCGTAGATCGGCATGCAGATAGTAATCTGGCGCGCCGCCGAGTCTCGTGCAATAGCGAAAAAAGAGGCGGCATAGGTTGCGCCATGCCGCCATCTTTCACATCAGGGTGTGATCACGACGTGGGCGTGCGCGTGACATTGATCGTACCACCACCATCGCTCTTAAACTGTTTGCCGCATCCCGCCCACTTGTAGTTACCCTGGATCTGGGTGCCGCTGGGGCTCGTGCTACTGAACTGGATGTGACAATCCTTTTTGTTGAAGGATGAACTACCGAGTTTCAGAGTTATACCCTTTGACGTGGCGCGGCTGCCATTTTCCATGCCGCCAACGTACTGCGGCGAGGTGGCCGAGGTGTTGAACGTCGCGGTCCATCCGCTGCCCTTGGTCAGATCCCGGTTTGTCTGCTTTATCGAAAGCGTTATCGTTCCGGCACCCATGTTGTCGTCGGTGATGGTGCCCGACCATGAACCTTGCACATTGATCGGCAATGCGTCGGGTGATTCAGCGTCGGCGCTTGCTTCTGGAGCTGGTGTATCTTGCGCGAGTGCGCGATGCGCGATCGGCAGCGTGGCCAACGCGCTGAGCGCGAACGCGGCGCC
>JASHPB010000083.1 GCA_030038355.1 Candidatus Binataceae bacterium | reverse complement strand
TCGATTTCCTCAACCGAAAGCGAGCGGCAGTCGAGTCGATGGATGAAGTGAAGTAAGCTCGCGAAGCCGTGTTCCGGCCACCGCTCTGCGAGTTCGCCCTCAGGAAACCACTCGTAATCGTACAGGCGTGAATGCTCGCATCCGCACGTATGCCCCTCGTGCGCGCATCCATGGCCGTCGTGGCTGTGATGACAGGCCTCGCCGCAGTGAATGTTATGCCCAACCGCATACAGATTGCGCGCGAGTCCGAGGAACGGTCTTTCAGACCCGCTCCTCTGCCATCGCGACCCACCGGAGTCAGAGTGCCAACAAAGTGCCAACTGCTACACTTCTTTTTTCGCCCGTTTTGAGGGATGTGAGCCTTGGAAATGCTTGAGTTTTTTACGCCGGAGGGTTCGACTCCCTCCCCCCTCCGCCAAGTCACAAATTTAGCAAGGCCATGAGTCATCAGTTCTCAACGGTCGAGGGAACTCGCGACGCAACTTTAACCCGGTTCAGAAGCCGTAGGCGGGCGGCGGCGGAAGCGGGCGATGTCGAAGGTGCCGGCGATACCGGCGCATCGCGCGCTGCTCCTGCTGATGCGCCCGGTACTGCTGATATGCCCATGCCGCCACCATCAGCGCACCGACCACTGCCGCGCCCGTGGCTATCTCGGTGCTCGATGGAGTGCCGTAGCTTGCAGACGGACCATATCCTGACCCACCGTACAGGCCGGGCCCTTCGGGCGGCGCGTTTCGCGACGAAGGCGTGTAGACATGGCCCGGAGGTTCGCCTTCGTGCAGATAGTCCTGAAGCGAGCCGACCCCAGGCGGAGGCGAATCGTTGCTTTCATCGGCGACTGCCTTGCTCGCAGGAATCGAAATAAGAGCGAAAATCAAGAGGACTATCAGCCAATGCCAAAGCGGCTGACTTGTTTTTCCACATCCGAACCCGGCAATCGCCGATAACTTATCCATTGCCAGCACTCCCCTACACAACTAAATACGAACGCTCGGCCATTACGATTCCAGCGGTGTTGCGAGGCGCACGTAGTGCATCATGGTGTCGAAGACGAAAATGCTCGAATTAGTGAAGGCCTTTCGCTCTGATGAGGTCGCACGCGGGCTCGATGAAAACTCCAACCTGCTCAAGTATCGCGACAGTCGGGGTCGCAATTTCCTGCACATCTGCTGCGGCGTGAATCCTCGCGGCGATAAGCGAAAGCTCGACGCATCCATCAAGACCGCCAAGGCATTCCTGGCCCGCGGCCTGGCGCTCGATGATGCCGCCTTCACCGAGGAGAACGCATGGAAGGCAACGCCGCTCTGGTTCGCGATTGCTCGCGGCGAGAACCTGGTGCTTGCTGACTTCCTGCTGAAGCGTGGCGCGAACCCCAATTACTGCTTGTGGGCTGCAGGCTTTCTGGAAAATATCGACGCGATGCGAATGCTGATTCGCGCCGGCGCCGACGTGAATGATCCTTCGGTCGACGAGTCTCCGCTTCTCGGCGCCGTAAAATGGAGCCGCTTCAAAGCGGCGGCCGAACTGCTGAAGCATGGCGCCGACCCAAACTATCGCGACCGCCACGGCATGACCGCTCTCCACTACATGCTGAAAAAGTCGAGCGACAAGCGGCACTTCGCGATGTTCATCTTAAGCGGCGCGCGCGGCGATATACCGAACAAGGCGGGCGAGACTGCGGCCGCGCTGATGCGCCGCAGGCGCGACCCGGACTTTCGTGCGATGGCGGATCAGCTCCGCTGAGTGGCGCTGCTCTCTGATTCGCCGCCGGACGCCGATTCGCTCGCGGTGGCTTGCAGAGCTGCTTCGTAGGGCTTCACGTCCCTCAAATCATCGACATTGCGAATCTCGGGGAATCCCCACCACCAGAGCGCGACCACCGCGAGCGTGCCGATACCGCCGATCACGACCGACGGCACCGTGCCAAACCATTGGGCGGTGACGCCCGACTCGAAGCCGCCAAGCTCGTTCGACGCGCCAACGAAAAGCCGCTCGACGGAACTTACGCGCCCGCGCATCGCATCAGGCGTCGCGAGCTGCATCAGGGTGCGCCGCACGTAGACGCTCACCATGTCAGCGGCACCGAGCGTCACGAGCATCGCGAGCGAAAGTGCAAAGCTGGTCGAGATGCCGAACACTATTGTCGCCGCGCCGAAGATCGCGACGCACGCAAACATGGTGGCACCCGCGTGCCGGCGAAGCGGCATTCGCCCGAGTGCGACGCCCATCGCTACGGCACCTGCTGCCGGCGCACTCCGCATCAGGCCGAGGCCAGCAGGACCGACGTGCAGAATGTCGCGGGCGTAGATCGGCAGCAGCGCGGTCGCACCGCCAAGCAGGACGGCGAAGAGGTCGAGTGAAATCGCGCCCAGGATGATGCGATGCACGCGCACGTAGGAGATACCCGCGGTGAGGGTCTTAAGGCGGCTCGCACCAGGTTGGATCTCGCCGCGGCTTCGCGTTCGAATGGCGGTGGAGCCGATCGCGTTCAGGATAAAGAGCACCAGGCACGCCGCGTATGCCGGAGTAGGACCGAGCAAATAGAGCGCGCCGCCGATTGCGGGGCCAAGGATAATCGCGGTCTGGCCGCTCGACGATGACCACGCGACCGCGTCACTGAATCGCGATTCCGGAACGATGCGCGGCAGGAGAGAATCCGCTGCGGGCGCGGCGAAGGTACGCGCCCCGGCGAAGATCGCGAGCGCCGCGTAGAACGGCCAGATTACCGGTACGTTGGCGATCGACAGTACGATAAAGGCCAACGCTGAGAGCGCGCGAAACGCGCCGCTCACGCACATCGTCATCCGGCGGTCGTAGCGATCTGCCACGTCGCCGGCAGGCAGCATCATCAGCAATGCGGGCAGGAACTGTGCAAGGCCGACGTAGCCGAGCGCGAGGGGCGAGCGCGTGATCTTATAGACTTGCCATCCAACCGCAACCGACTGCGCTTGCGCGGCGAGACTCGCGGCAAAGGTCGCAGCCAGGTAGATACGGAAGTCGCGGTTCTCGAGCAGCGAGGATCGCGGGTTCAGAGAACTATCGATGATCCTTTCCTTTGGGCGCTCCCGGAGTCCAACAAACGGCAGTCATCAGACACGATCCAAGGAGAAAAGGCTGGGCTGGGCCAGCCTCTGAGTCAACTTCGATTGCGTACGTGCGTCAATCAGTAACCATGAAATTCGAGAACCATATATCTCGCGGGTATTGGTGCGGGACCACGCGGTGAAACCGGTCTGGCTGCCGCGCGGTGGCTGGCCAGTAATCTTCGCGACCCGGGTTCCATTGACATAGAGAATCACGGCGTGGCCGTGAGCGGTCACGCACAGCCGATTTATCTGATTGATCCCGCTTTTCACAGCTATTGACGTGCTGAAAAAGGCAATCGTGAGGCGCCGATCCTGCAGCATCCAAGCGACCGAAGCGGAGCCGCTCGGTGAGATGATACGCTGGTAGACGTCGGTCAGGTTTTTCACCCAGAACCCATTCCACCGTAAGGTGTGGAGCAACTGTGGCCCGCCTTTGGCTAGTGCCAGGTCCAGGCAAGCGTCTGTGTCGCTGAGGCTGTAGGCGGGCGCGAAAACAGCCGTCAAGAAGTACCGGCTCAGAGGGGCGTGACGATCATCTTGCCATCGCGAATCTTGTGATACTTGTCGGCAATCTGTGCCAACTTTGGGGCGTGCTGAAGTTGCTCTCCAGCAGCGCCTGATAGCCTTCAGAGGCGTTGACGATTGGCGCTGCTGCGAGCGCGGCAGCAATCGCAATTGTCGCGACAACGACGACTTGCGAAGGCGTCAATCCTCTCTTGCCAGGGCTCGACCGTGCCAAGTGCCCATTGGCACCTGACGTGGCGCATCAGTTGGTGACCTTTAGATTCGAGAATTCGTAGATATCGCGAGTGTTGGGTCCTGCTTGGGCGGTGAGACCGATCTCGCCGCCGCCCTGCGGTGGCTGGCCCGTGATCGAACCGACCTGGGTGCCGTTGATATAGAAGGTCGCGGTGCTGCCCTTCGTCTGAACGCGCAAACGATTCACCTGGCTCAGGCCGCTCTTAATCGCCGGTGAAGTGGCGAATGTCATGATGGGGACACGCCGGCCTGGTAGAATCCGATCCACCCCAAAAGTGCCGCTCGGTCCAATCATCAACTCGTAATAGTTGCGGTAGTCGGTCGCCCAGAACGCGAGTCCGCCGTAAGTGTGAACCATCTTCGGACCGCCCTTGGCGAGCGCCATATCGACACACGCATCCATGTCTGTGAAGAGGTTGCCTCCGCTGAGCGTCAGGTAGGTCGCATCGAAGGCCGGTGTGAGTACCATTTTTCCATCCTTGACGGATTGGTTGTCGTTGGCCGTTCCCCAGTTGCTTGCCAGCGTTTTGAAGTCGTCCTGGAGCAGTACCCTATTGCCTTCACAGGCGCCTACGATTGGCGCGACCGTTAGCGCGGCTGCAACGGTGAGCATCACGACCGTGACTTTATGCGAACGCATCATTTATCTCTCCGGCCAGTAACCCCGCTGGTCGGCCTCCCAATGGTCGCGGCTCCGATGGTCAGTTCGTGACCTTAAGGTTGGAGAATTCAAAAACCGACTGACTCTTAGGACCGCTATTGGTCGCCAGACCGATCTCGCCGCCACCCTGCGGCGGTTGGCCGGTAATCGTACCTACCTGTGTATCGTTCACGAAGAAGGTTGCCTGATTGCCTTTGGTCACGACGCTCAAGTGATTGACCTGATTCAATCCCTTCTTGATAGCTGCGTTGGCTGTCCAGTCGACGACCTTGTAAAAGTTCTTGTTGAGGTAACGGGAGACTGAGAAGGTCCCGAAAGGGGCAACCGCGAAATAATACTGATTGTTGACATCCGTTGCCCAAAAGGAGACTCCGCCCCACAGGTAAGACTGTTGAGGACCGCCCGTGGTGGCCGTCAGATCGACGCAGAGACTCATATCCGTGAAGATGTTTCCCGAATTCAGATAGGTGTAAGTCTGGTTCTTAGCAGACGAGATAATGAACATCCCGTTCTTAACGCTGTGATTAGCGTCGGCACTCCCCCAGTTGCTGGCCATCGTTTGAAAATTGTCCTGAAGGAGAACCTGGCTACCCGTGCAGGCCGCGCGGGCCGCCGACGAGACCAGCACGAGTGCGGCGAACGAGAGCGCCAAACCCACCATTAATCGACGCATTCCATTCCTCCAGTTTCGATCGCAACCGAACTCGCAACATTTTGCGGACGCATGCCGTCCCCTCTTGAGTCAGTTAATGGGTAGTTTTGTACGACAAATCATGCATTAGGATAGTCGAACAAGCTCACTCATCGCAACTTCCGCGCGCGCAGTCTGCACCGGTGGGCACTCCTCCCCTTGCACCAAAGTACCCGCGGTTCTCGAAGCTCACCCTCGGATGCCCGCTGATCATTGTGAGCTCGATTGAATGATTTTTGGACGCCACGCCGCCGGCTTGGTTCAATTGAAGAATCGAAGACTGGTTCTGGCCGCTATTCCAGCGGCGTTCTCGAATAGCGGCTTATGGAAGTGCGAAATGAGTCAATTCGTTACCGACATCAAGAACATTCGCCAGCAAGCACGCAAGCACATGGAGCAAGGCGCTGTAACCGAGAGTTACAAGGCG
>JASHPB010000082.1 GCA_030038355.1 Candidatus Binataceae bacterium | reverse complement strand
CTGATTGCACTGGCTAAAACTTTTTCGGCAGCTTTGGTGGTGGTCAAATTCATGTGCTTGCCGGCACTTCATTAGCCGAATCGTGTAGGGTTCGTTCTTATTCGGAGTGGAGAGTTGCTGTTCGCCGAACGCTACAGAGCCCCAACAAGCGCAGCAGCTTCCTGATCGTCAAATCAAGACGAACGAGTTTGGACATTTTCACAAGTGACAGAATGTTTTCCTCCGACGACGACCAGCAATAGCGGACTGTTGTCCGACGCCCTGTCATTCTGCTCAATCTAAGATTCGTTGAGTTTCCCGACGGCAGCGCTCATGGAAAGCTAGTCTGCGAATCCGAAGGTCCACCGATGCGGGGATTTTGAGGATGGTACGAGCACCTTTTTCAACGAAGCGAAAGCGCGTCGTCAACTTTACACGTTTGCTCCTTATATTCGTTACTCTTCTCTCAGCCGCCAGGCGCAACGACCCGAACCGCGGGATGCCTAAGTTCGGGCCCAACGGCAAACGCACGGAATCCGTGCTTGAGGTGAACCGCCAGTATCGGCCAGACCTGTAGCGAGATGAGGTCGACAAGCTGATGAAAGTATACGAAAACGTGCGAAGAAAGGTGAGGAACGGAGAGCCGGTGGTGACTTCTGGTGCTCCAGATCTGCAGTGACCGCACCAATGCAACGCCGGCATGTCCCGTTGCACTTGGCCCGGGGCGCCAACTAGTGCTTCGACTCAAGCGCATCGATCAAGAGGCAGCTTGCGCTGAGCCGGTCGATTTGATCAAAGAGACGAGGTGGAGCAGAAGCGGAGGCGGCAGAGGTTTCCAGGATTGCGGTTGACGGTTGCGGATCGCACAGCGCTGAAGGCGAAACGGCGGGGCGGGCGTGCGCTGAGCGATCGGTACTGGCGGCGGATTCGGATCCTGGAATTGTTGGATCAAGGTTGGAAGCTTTCCCAGATTGCGCAGGCGGTTGGCACCTATCCACGCGAGGTGCGACGCGTTGGCTGGCGCTATCTGGAGCGCGGCTTGGCAACGGCCCTGACCGATGATCCGCGTCCTAAGCCGGACAAGATGCTCGATAGCGCCCAGCAGGCCGCGATGGTGGCGATGGTCTGCGGTCCCCCTCCGGCAGGGCATGCCCGCTGGACCATTGTGCTGACCGCGCAGCAGGCCCAACGGCGCGGGGTGGTCGCCAAGGTTGGGCGTGAGACCATTCGCCGTCTGTTGCTAAACCACGAGCTAAAGCCGTGGCGGCAAAAAAATGTGGTGCGTTCCCCCTTTGGATCAAAGCTATATCGAGCGGATGGAAGACGTGCTGCAGTTGCTGAGCCGACCGCTCGCTGAGCGCGCGCCGATAATCGCGCTGGATGAACGGCCCGTGCAGCTGTTGGACTCGGTCGCGACGGGGTTATCAGGAATTTCGTGTTGTAGGAGCCTAGCTGGCATATTGTCCTGTCGTCTCGACATATTGCCGGCTGCCGTCCGGCCCAAGACGCTTTGTCGCGCTCCTCTCGGTATTTCTTTCGCCGAGCGTTCGCATCAAATTCCATTCCTGGTTCAGGGATCGGTACTCCTTTTTCCACTTTCGTCTCCCTTCAGTGCGCCTGGGGCAAGCAAAAAGCGTGAAGAGCTATCCGCTCGCGCGTTTCGCTTCGTCCGCCGCAGTTGGCGCGGTAACCTTGTAGAGCTTCTGGGCGTTGTACCAGAGGATCTTGCGGCGAACCGATTCGGCGCAATCCGAGAGACCACTTTTGATGCGCTCATGCACTTCGTTGCCATAGAGCGAAGTCGGATGCGGAAAGTCGGTTTCGAACATCACGTTGTCTGGGCCAATTTTGTCAATTAGGCGCCGCGGCGCGACCTGTTCGAACCAGTAGCAGGCGTAAACGTTTCGCGCGAAATATTCGGACGGCAGCAGGCTAAACTCGGGACGTTCCTCGCGCACGCTATTACCCTCGAATTGGTAGTCCATGGCTTCGAGCACGAAGGGGATCCATCCGATACCGCTCTCGACGGATACGAACTTGATGGTCGGGTAACGGTTCAAGACACCCGACATGATGAGATCGCTCACCTGCCGGCCGTTTTGCAGGAGGATATCGATCGCCAAGGCAGTGAACGCAGGCGCCAGGCCATAGGACAAGACACGATTCTTGAGTAGTCCCTCGCTCATATCGCCTGAGCCGACATGAAAGCTGATCGGCAAATCCAGATCGCACGCGACTTTCCAGAGTGGATCCCAATGTGGATCGCCGAGCAGGGGCTGATCGAAATATTGTGGGTCTCCGGTGAATAGGATTCCGCGATGGCCCATTGCCGCGCAGCGGCGCACCTCATCAGCCGCGGCATCGACGTCCCAAAACGGAATCGACGTTATCGGCAGCAAGCGCCGCGAATCGGCTGACGCCCACTCTGTTTGCCAGTCATTGTAGATTCGCACGCAGGTGAGCATCAGCTCGGGATCATTGAGCTTCAAGAACTGCTGCGCACCGAAGCCGCCGACGTTCGGATACATGACCATCGCCCAGATACCCAGTTCATCCATGTACTTGAGGCGGGCCTTCGGATCGTAGGCGCCAGGATGCATCTCTTCGTAGCTTCTCGGTGGATTCTTGAAGCTTCCTCTTCCTGCGGTCGCGGTCATCCCGGGACTGGCGAGAAATGCCTTGCTATCGCCGAGCACCCAGCGCTGGCCGCCACTGCGGGTGGTCTCGATCCTCGGAACCCGATCGCGCAGATGCGCGGGCGCCCGGCTGCTCCATACTTCGGGTGTCTCGGTGACATGAGTATCGGCATCGATAATGCTGTAACCGCTCATGACCATCCTCCGATCGCCTTTCTGAATTCCGACCTCACATCAATCTTTGACGCTTACCCCGCCGAACATGGCGAGGCTCTCGAGCGCGATTCCGTAACCCAATCCATCGTGCATCATTTGCCTGAGCATCTGGGTCATCGCGACTCGCGCGTACCGCTGCACGAGTGGCGGGCGTTTGCAAATCTCGCGGGCAAGATGCCAGGCCCGAGTAAGCAGGTCCTCGCGCGGCAATACCTCGTTGACCACACCGAGGTTCAGCGCCTCGAGAGCTGACAGCTTCTGACCGGTGAGCATGAAATATCGTCCGCGGTTCGGCCCGAGCACCAGCGGCCACACCAAGTGGACCCCATCTCCCGGAACGATGCCCATGGGAAAATGCGGGGCGTCCTGGAATTCCGCGTTCTCCGCCGCAAGCACGATATCGCAGAGCACCGCCAGTTCGGCGTGGATGAAGGCTGGGCCGTTCACCGCCGCGATCATCGGGACTTCGATATTCAGGAGATTGAAAAGAAGATGGCGCCCGTCGTGCCCGGTCTGATCCATCTTGTCCATCATCTCGGGAGTGAGATTGCCCTCACTGAAACGCGAAAGTCCCGCGACTGACGGATGCATCTCGGCGCAAAACGCATCGCCTGCACCGGTCAAGATTACGCAACGATTCTCGCGATCACGTGCGATGTCATAGAAAGCGAATGACAGTTCCTCGTGGGGCGCATTGCTCCAAAGGCAGGGCTTGTCAGGTGCGCCCCTAGCATGAATCACGAGTTCGAGAATGCCCTGTTCGCGCCTCATCGATACGCAGTCATAGCGGACGCGGTAGTCATCGAATCTAACGGGCTTCATTGTTACGCCTCCATCGGCTCGGAGTCCGAGCGCGCCGAAGTTCTCATTGAACAATTCGAGGCTTTGCTCGCACGGGATAGATCTTTTGAAAAAATGAGACTGAAGCTCGCAAAAAATCGAGGCCACTCGCGATCTCGTCCTCACTTAAGGATTCCTCGAGCTCGCTCATCAATTCCCGCACCAGACGCTGGCCCCGTTCCGCCATCGATGCGACAAAGCGATCCCCCTTTGCCGTCAGCAGGACTCTCTTTTCGCGGCCGGAATGCGCATTGCCCACCAGGCGCACCAGCCGTAACGGAGGCTCGGACAGCGCTTGCAGAGATGTCGTGATGGCCGGGTTTCCGAGGTCGAACCAGTTGTGTAACCGTTTCGCCACCTCTTTGCGCAGCATGTTTCGCGAGTTTTCGCCTTCCGACCGAATCAACCACAAGATGGCAGCCTGGGTCCTCGTTAGCTGCCCTCGCATGGTCGCCCCGATAGCCGAAATTCCTTTGTCATGGACGAAGTACAGAATCTCGAGGAGCTCGGCGGCGTTGCTTTCAAGTCGAGACTCCGCGGCCTTCGCGCGTCCATTGCCACCGCGCCTCCTCGAATTGTCCTGAGCTTTTTGTCTACGTATAGGGGACTCTGCTCCTTTCCGGGATATTGCGCGATTGTATGTCATCAGCTTCCTGCTTGTACCTTGATTCCAGATGGCGAGCACGGTTTGCCACGCTCGCGCGAGCTTGCCGTCAAAACGGTCCCGGAGCTATCTTCTGACATATATCGTTGCTTTATCAAACAATTCAACGATGCAACTATTCCTCGCTAAAGTTGCCGGGATCGCCAGGAGGAAACCCGATGGATTATCGCTTTATCGATGAGGCTTTGAGTGATCCCGGATTCTTCGTCGACCACGATCCGCATCCGCTCTGGAAGCATTTGCGTGAAAACGATCCGGTTCACTGGACGGAAGGAACGGGCAAACCATTCTGGTCGGTCACACGCTATGACGACATCGTCTCGGTAGTCAGCGAACCGAACATATTCAGTTCTGCGTACCTGATCGGCCTGCCATCCAGTCCGGAGATGGAGCAGGTGACACCCGAGATGCTCGGGTCCGGCGAGATGATGCTGATGACCGATCCGCCCCTCCATGGCGCAATGCGGCGTGCGTTCAATCGCCTGCTACTTCCGCGCGCGGTGGGGCGTTTCGAGGCGCCGGGTCCACAACTGGTAAGTGAAATTCTCCAGGAAGCGATGGCGCGCGGCGAGTGTGATTTCGTCGTAGATGTCGCGGCGCGGATGCCGATGGCCTTCATCTGCGAGATCATGGGAATTCCGCGCCAGGATTGGCCGAACATGTTCAAGTGGGGGAACATGGTAGCGGGCAACGAAGACCCGGAGTACCAGGTCGGCTCCGGATCCGCGCTCGACACGCGGCAGGAAGGCTCCCGCTGCATCGGGCTGTACTGCATGAGCGCGTCGCTCGATCGCCGCGGCGGAAGCGGTGAGGACCTGTTGAGCGTGCTCGGCAACGCGACCATCAACGGGCGCCTGCTTACAAGGACGGAACTGGCCCACAACGGACTGCTTTATGTTGGCGCGGGATTGGAGACGACACGCAACGCCATCTCGGCGGGATTGATGGCGCTACTCGATCATCCCGCACAACTGGAGCGGCTAATCGAACACCCTGAAATCATGCCCACGGCGGTGGAAGAGATCTTGCGCTGGGCTAGTCCCGTGACGCATTTCGCCCGCGTCGCGACCGCAGACGCGGAGCTGGGTGGCAAGCAAATCCATAAAGGTGATCGAGTTGCTCTTTGGTTTCCTTCAGCCAACCGCGACGAGGCGGCGTTCCAGGACCCATACACTTTTGATCTCAAACGGTCCCCTAACGATCACCTGGCCTTCAGCAGAGGCGAGCACTTCTGTGGCGGGGCTCATCTCGCGCGCCTAGAGGTACGCTTGACGTTACAAGCGATGCTGCCGCGTCTCAGAGAAATCCGGATCTCAGGCAAGGTGGAACGGCTTCGGTCGAATTTCCTTGCCGGCATCAAGCATCTGCCGGTCCGATTCATCGAAACGCAAGTAGCGGCATGACTGTCCGGAACGATTCAGGAATTCAATGTGAACTGATTAGACCATTTGTGGAGGATCGCAATGAAGCTCGGAGCGTCTATTATCTTTCAGAACTACTTCCGTTCGGAAAAGCTCGACTGGCAGCTCTACGAGGAAGACCTTGCGCTCGCCGAGATGATCGAGCCGCTCGGCTTCGATTCCATTTGGGGCGTCGAGCATCACTTCTCGCCGTATACGATGCTTCCGGATGTGCTGCAGTTCCTGTCTTACATGGCGGGCCGGACGCGGCGCGTCGGGTTCGGCTCGATGGTGATCGTTCTGCCGTGGCACGATCCAGTCAGAGTCGCCGAGCAGATCGCGATGCTGGACATGTATTGCGCCAATCGCGAGCTGACCCTGGGTTTTGGGCGCGGCGCGGGAAGGATCGAATACGACGGTTTCCGGGTGCCGATGGGCGAGTCGCGCGAACGCTTCAAGGAAGCTGCGGAGATCGTTCGATTGGCACTTACGCGAGAGCGCTTTTCATACCGCGGCAAGTACTACCAGATCCCCGAAATCAGCATCCGGCCGCACCCGCGGCGCACGAATCTGATCGACAATTTCTACGGCGCCATAATCTCGCCCGAGACCGGAGACATCATGGCCGAGCAGGGGATGGGCATGCTGGTGATTCCCCAGAAGCCGTGGCTCGAGCACAAGAGCGACTACGATCACTTTATAGAGTCTTGCGCGAAGTTCGGACAGAAACCCAAGCGTCCTATTGTGTCGACCTTCTTCTACTGCGCAGAAAGCGAGCGCGAAGCCAACGAAGGCGCCGAGCAATGGATCGGCAACTACGCGGACACTGCCGTTCGACACTACGAATACGATGAGCCTGAGCATTTTCGCGGTGCAAAGGGCTACGAGTTTCACGCGCGAATGGCCGATGCGACCAAGCACAGCACTGCGTCATTCCGTGAGACGCTGGTCAAGACGCAGGTGTATGGCACTCCAGAAAAGGTCATTGAAACTCTGCATACGATCTCCGAGACCATGGACGCGGCCGAGTTTGTCGGCTTCTTCAAGTACGGAGGGATGCCCCTCGAAGTGGCGCAGCGCAGTATGAAGCTGTTCGCGACCAGGGTCCTGCCCCATGTCAAACGCGACGTCGCGGCAGAGCGGCACAACGCAGCGGCCGGTCGGTAGGCCAGTAGTTGCCAAGAGCATTCGATAGTACGGCGAGGTGAACCATCATGTACGACTTGTTGATCAAGCACGGTACCGTAGTTGACGGAACGGGAGCTTCGCGCCGGATTGCAGACGTCGCGGTCAACGACGGCGTAATTCGGGAAATAGGCCAGGTCAAAGAAGGTGCCGCAAGAGTGATCGATGCCGAGGGGCTGATTGTTGCGCCAGGCTTCATCGATCCTCACACTCACTACGACGCACAGATCTGCTGGGACCCTCAAATCACTTGTTCGTCGTGGCATGGCGTGACCAGCGTCGTGATGGGCAATTGTGGCGTCGGCCTCGCGCCGTGCCGCCCGCAGGCGCAGGACATCGCCGCGCAGGATCTGGTCAACGTCGAAGCGATTCCGTACGAAGTGCTCAAGCGCGGCATTACCTGGGATTGGGAGAGCTTTCCGAGCTATCTCGACGCGGCGCGCCATCGTCACAGCGCGATCAATCTCAGCTTTCTAGCGCCGCTCACACCCTTTCGTCACTACGTCATGGGCGAGGAATCGATGGAACGAGTGGCGACCGCTGAGGAGACGAAGAAAATCGCTGCTCTGCTGCGCGAAGCGATCGACGCCGGTGCGCTCGGCTTCTCGCATACCACTGGCGTTCAGCACGTCGGCTACAAAGGACGTCCGCTCGCGTGCCGTCTGGCAGATCGGTCCGAACTGGGAGCATACGCGCGGGTGCTTCGCGATGCGGGCAAAGGCGTCATCGAGATCACCCTCACTCAAAACTTCGGCCATATACGAGATCATGAACTCGAGCTGCTGAAGTTTCTGTTGGACGAAAGCGCGCGGCCGGTGACGTGGCTCGCGATCTTCGATCTCGAAGATCAGCCGAATGCGAGCAGCGAGACTTTGCGGCGCTCCGAGGAGTTGATCAAGCGCGGCGCGGTTCCCCAGATGACTTGCCGCCCGCTGATCGCCGAAATTGAGTTCAAGACCGGGATGTCATTTTCGCTGATGCGGTCGTGGCAGCCCGCGGTGGGACAACCTCCGGAGAAGCTGAAGCAACTGTACGCCGACGCCGACTTTCGTCGCGCGGTGGTGGATGAGATGAACCGAGGCGTTCTGCGCCGCAACTTCAAGCGCGTCGAGGTCAGCGACGTTGGCAACTCGAAGTTGAATGATCTTATCGGAAAGTCGGTCGCGGAGATCGCCAAGGCGCGCGGCGCCAAGGGTCGCGAATTCGAGACAATGCTCGACCTCGCGATCGAAGACGATCTTAACATTTCGTTCGCGCAGCCCATCTTCAACACCAATGAAGAGCGCCTGGCGAAGCTGATCAACGACCCGCGCCCGATGATTGGTCTCTCCGATGCTGGCGCGCATGTCAGCCTTCTGTGCGACGCCGGCTATTGCACCTACCTGCTCGGTCACTGGGTGCGTGAACTGAAAGCGATCACGCTTGAATATGCGGTCAAGCGAATCACGTCGGAACCCGCCGACTTCTTCGGCCTACGAGATCGCGGACGTTTGAAGGTTGGGAACAAGGCTGATGTCGCGATCTTTGACGCCGACACGGTTGGCTCTGCTCGGCGCGGCACGATGACGAATGACCTGCCAGGCGGAGGTCAGCGTCTCGTGATGCCGGCAAGAGGCGTCATTCATACGGTCGTCAACGGCGTGATGGTTTACGAAGATGGACACTATACAGGAGCGACGCCGGGTGAGGTGCTTCACTCATAATCAGCGATCAACGGTGAAGATCATCTGCCCAGCCGTAGTCTGAGTAGGAATCATGGTTGCCCATAACCCCCTCAACGGATCCAGACGAGTGGAATTGCCGCATCCGGCTCTTGCCTCAGGTAATGACGGCGAGGCGGCGCAGTGGGTAGGGATGACAGACGCGGGCGGGAGGCAGCCAGCGGTCAGTGAGTCGCAGCATACGGTTCCAGGTAAGGCGGCCTTTCTGGCTACGGCGCGCGAGCGCGCGGCGTGAAGGCGTTCTTCTTTGACGAGAGGAATGAAGAGATCGGTCGCTTTACGATTTCCTCACACCCGACTTTGGGGCGTTGCGCACTTGAATGCAGAATGGCGAGTCTGCAGCGTTATCGGTGCCCCATTTCGAGCATCGTATCTCGACCCCTTCGTACGTGCCAAGGCAAAGTATCGCGATTGGACCGGCTTAATGGCAGCCGCCGCGCTCCGCCAGTCGCACCTGCGGACTCTTCTCGGGCGCGCTGCTCGTCTATCGCGCGTCTTCCGATGGCGCCTCTCGCGCGGACTGATGCGCTAGGTTCTCGAAGCTAGTAGATACAACTATTTGGCACTGCGTATCGGTTCGTTGGACCTCGGATGCCCCAAACCCTCAACAATTGTGACGTTGGGAAGTTGAGCGAGAAAGCTTCCTCTAACCGCGATTTTTGACTTCCGTAGACCGCTCCCAACGATCACGTAATCGGAATCAGTTACGGCTTTGTCAATCAGAAGGGGCCAGTCCACCGGAAGACCTATTGGAGTAATTCCCCCATATTCCATGCGCGTTAAAGCAACAGCCTCCTGCATTGGAGCGAAAGATACCTTGCGGGCCTGTAAGATTTGACGAACGGCTCCGTTTACGTCTGCCCGTGCGGTGGCCAAGACGACGCACGCAGCAAACCAAGTCTTCTCGCCACGCTTCGCCTGAAGCACCACGCAGTTGGCAGAGATCTCAACCCGCACTTTATATCGTTCACAAAAGGTTGCCGTATCCGCCAGCGATGGATCAATTTCTGAAACGCCGACCTGGTCGGCTCTCGATGAATTATGCAGCGCCGCCGCAGCAGGTGGAGCGAGTAGTTCGGAGAACTCGCTCGCAGGCTTGAATTCGAGAGTGCCGACCGCGAGATTCATGCTTCAGAGTATCGCGCTCTCCATTGAATTTGAAAGCCTGCCGCCCTCGAACCTT
The DNA here is from genome assembly GCA_030038355.1 of Candidatus Binataceae bacterium. Taxonomy (GTDB): domain Bacteria; phylum Desulfobacterota; class Binatia; order Binatales; family Binataceae; genus JASHPB01. The sequence goes on along the minus strand of JASHPB010000082.1, from coordinate 27,700 downwards.
GCCCAGGCCAATTCCAACGCCGCCGGCAAGCCCTGTGGCGCGTTTGGCTAAATCTCGCAACTGAGGGAAGCATCAGCTCGTGTGTGGTGATTTTAAGCGCTGGAATAGATCCGAATGGTTTGGACGGGAGAACTGCTGGTGAGAGTTCTCTGGTTCTGTGCGCACCGGAATTCTTACTGGCTGCTGAAACTCATCGTGTGATACGTTCCAAGCGGGAGTACAACGGTGTTGTGCGTCATTGACTCAATTAAAATCATCTCTGGAACGTACAAATGGCGACTGAGCTGAATATCGACGAAGTGGTGCGGCAACGTTACGAGGCCGGAGCTGTCTCGCGGCAGGACTCGCTGTGCTGCCCAGTGAGCTACGATCCCCGCTATCTCGAAGTAATACCGCGCGAGGTCATCGAGCGCGACTACGGGTGCGGCGATCCGACGTCCTATTTGCAGCCAGGCGACACGGTATTGGATCTCGGTAGCGGCAGCGGCAAGACGTGTTTTGTAGCAGCTCAGATTGTCGGTCCTTCGGGTCGTGTTATTGGTATCGACGTGAACGCCGAGATGCTGGCGCTCGCGCGGCGTCATGCACCCACGGTGGCCGGACAGCTGGGATTTGGCAATGTTGAGTTCCGACGCGGACGCCTCGAGGACCTAGCGATCAATCTCGACAGCCTTGACCGCTGGCTCACAGATCATCCGGTTGGTAGCGTCGAGCAACTGGCCCGGCTCGAGAGTTTCGTCGCGCAACAACGCCAAAATGTTCCGCTGGTCGCATCGAACAGTGTTGACGTAATTGTGTCCAACTGCGTCCTCAACCTAGTTCGCGACGAAGACAAGCGTAAGGTCTTTGCCGAGTCGTTCAGGGTGTTACGGCGTGGCGGCCGCGCCGTCATCTCGGATATCGTCGCCGACGAGCCGGTTCCCGACCATTTGAAAAACGATCCGCAGCTATGGAGCGGATGCGTGTCGGGAGCATTGGAACAGAACGAGTTCCTCCGCGCCTTTGAACAGGCCGGCTTTTACGGCATAGAGATACTCAAGCGCGACAGCGCACCGTGGCGCTCCGTCGAAGGAATCGAGTTTCGCTCAATAACGGTGCGCGCGTTCAAAGGCAAGCAAGGCGCTTGCCTTGATTGCAATCAGGCGGTCATCTATCGCGGACCGTGGCGCAAGGTCGAAGACGACGACGGGCACACGCTCACACGTGGCCAGCCGATGGCGGTATGCGAAAAGACCTTCCGCATCTATTCGAGCGCGCCGTATAGTGAAGAGATCCTGCCGGTGCCGCCGCTTGAAGCTATCGCACCCGAGTCCGCCCCGATCTTCGATTGCTCGCGGGACACCGCACGTCATCCGCGCGAAACTAAGGGACTCGAATATCGAGCAACCACCAATGGCAACGCCACTTGTTGTGGACCGGATGGCTGCAGTTAAGCGCTCGGCGTCAGACTGGTTCAAGCTAGAAAGGAAACCACGCCAAACACTTACGGCGGCGCCGCCCGTGATTCCGTGCGAGCAGGCAGCAACCGCCGAGCCGGGGAACTGGAGCAATCCGAAGCGTTGCGCGCGGGGCGCGCTGAAGTCAACGTGAGGCGGTGTACGACCGTCAACAGCCTGCAAGCTGCCGTCGGTGAGTGGCACAGCAGGCGGCCATCGTTTCGTATGAACCTCTGCAATTTCGAGGAAATCAAGGACGACGAGGAGAGGCTGGCCACCCGAAGCGGCCCGCTACCGAATCGTCTGCGCCGTCAACCCATGCTCAATCGGCAAAAGCGTCAGCTCTTGGGCGGAGGCGGTGCAGCCTCAGGGCTCGGTCCATTAAATTGGCGAAAGTGCCAACCCTCAGGAGGCCGGTATCCGCCTCTACCGTAGCCCCCCAATAAGGTGGCGGAGGCGGACCATAGGGCGCCACACGCTGCCCTCCCCAGCCTGGCATTAGTGCCGGGGGCGGCGGGCGATGAGGTCGGCGGTGACCGGCGATCAAAATCGACAGCGCCACCAGCACGAGCGCTGCGATCAAACCGCCTCGCCACCAGCGATTTTCATGGCGTTGTTTATTGCGAGTGATGATTCCGAATGGTGACCGGCAAGGCGCTGGTCGTGGATGCGGGCCTGATAGAGGTGAACAACCTGTTTAGTCAGCTGCGAGCGGCGCCCGAGACAGCGGCGTCATTCTCGGGACCTTCGTTTGAGAGGCGGCAGGCGTAGAAGGTTGTGCGAGGCGGTGCATGCACGAGCCCTGCACGCACGAGGCAGAATAGCCTCTTGGGGGAAGGAACATCCGACTGCACTTGCGTGAAACCTAAACCATCCTGCTATAGTCTAGTTGGCTGCAAGGCTAAGCAACTGACGGACTGATCGCAGAAGAGCCCTCGTATTGGGACCCTTTCGGCAAAGGAGCAAATTGTGGACTTTACCAAAAGAGTCATGAGCGCCTATGCGAAAATCGATGACCCGAGACTGAGGTCCATCATTGCAGCGCTGATCAAACATCTACATGCTTTCGTAAATGAGATTCGCCCTACCGACCAGGAATTCGAGTTTGCCTGGGACTACATGGCACGGATGGCGGCGAAGACAGGTGCTGAAAGAAATGAGTTCCTCCTAATGGCCGACGTGATCGGCGTGAGTCAAATGGTCGAATCCATTAATCACGACGAGCCGGGCAAGCCGGTTGGGTTCGCGCTGGTGGGACCCTTCCTCAGGGCCAATGATCCGTTTCGTGACAGGGGAGCAGCCGACGTGAGCGATGATACTCCGGGAGCACGCGTCAGGATCACGGGTAAAGTCTACGACTTCCATACAAAGGTTCCCATAGAGGGTGCGATTCTCGACACTTGGCAGGCTGCCTCCAACGGGCTGTACGAAAACCAGGATGAGAATCAACCCGATTACAATCTCAGAGGCAAATACAGATCTGACCGCAATGGCACATTTGACCTGGTCGCACTGATGCCGACGGCATACCCAGTGCCGACGGATGGTCCAGTCGGCGAACTCTTGCGCGCCGCCAAGAGGCCTCCGGATCGGCCGGCACATATACACTTCATCGTGTCGGCGCCCGGTTATGAGACGCTGGTCACGCAGATCTTTGTCAAGGGCGACAAACAAATCGAGGAAGACGTTGTATTCACCGCGGACGAGAAGATGATCGGTGATTTCAAAAGAGAGGGTGATCGTTTCTCTCTCGTTTATGATTTCCCCTTGCGGCGCGGGGTATCGACGATACCCAAGGCCCCGATTCCTGCTTAGAACAGACTCTGATGGCAGACATAGCAAAGCAAATCGTCGGCACCTGGCGCTTAGTTCACTCCATCAGCATCAGTCCCAGCGGCGAAACGGAATATCCATTTGGCAGCGATGCGATCGGATACATTTGCTACAGCGAGACCGGGATTATGGCGGTTCAAATAAGCCGACGAGACCGGAAGCCGGTGACGGATCCGTCGAATCTGGCGCATGAATACCTGGCGTACTTCGGCAGATATGAGATCGACACCGAGCGGCAGGTCGTTCGCCACATCCTGGAAAGCGAACTTTTTCCAGGAGGTCACTCGGATATTCTCGAAAGGCGGTATCGCTTTGAAGGCGATTTGATGTCACTCAAGCCGACAGACGGCACCAATCGCGAGATCCTCTGGCAACGGGTTCGAAATCGCTAGCGCGGCACATTCGGGCGGGTTTATCAAATCCGCGCACTTCAATTTGCCAAGTTTGGTCTGGTCTCTAACCTGCACCTGGTTGAATTGCCCGACCCCAAGGCTGATGGCGCGACAGCGGTTGTTAGAATCGCTGCCGCTTCCATTAATCCGAGCGACGTCAAGAACGTCCAAGGCATCATGGAACGTACGACATTGCCGCGTGTACCCGGCAGCTCTCCCTGAATCCGAATTAAGGCGCCTGTCATTTCGCCTGTGAGCGAGTCTTCGCTATGCTTCGCAAGCCGCTCAGGCATCAAGCGCAGGAAGGATTTTACGGAACGAGTATGGCCACCAAGGAAGAGCTGCTCCGGGAACGTATCGAGCATTATGACATCAGAGCGCACAACGTCGTGGCCGTGGTCGATAGCATGCGCACCATGGCCTTTACGGCGCGCGACCTTTATCGGGCGGCCGAGATCTATGATCGGATGCTTCGCGATGATGGCTGCGCCGTAATCCTTTGCCTCGCGGGCTCGCTCATTAGCGCGGGACTCAAGCGGGTGTTCACTGACCTCATCCGCAATCACATGGTCGATGCAATCGTGAGCACCGGTGCAAATATCGTGGACCAGGATTTCTTCGAGGCGCTGGGCTACGGGCACTACATCGCAGCCGATCGTTTCAAGGCCGGGATGGACGACAACGAGCTTCGCGAACTCCACATCGACCGCATCTACGACACGCTGATCGACGAAGACGAACTCCGCGTGTGTGACGAAACGATCAAGAAGATCGCCGACCGTCTCGAGCCGCGCCCCTACACCTCGCGTGAGTTCGTCGGTGAGATGGGCAAGTACCTTTCGGAAGTTGGATCGAAGACCGAGACGAGCATCGTCTTCGAGGCTTTTCGCGAGGATGTTCCGATTTTCTGTCCCGCATTCAGCGACTGCTCGGCCGGCTTTGGGCTCGTCGCTCATCAGGCGGGCCGCGGCCAAGAACCGAAGGTGACGCTCGATAGTGCGCGAGACTTTCTCGAGCTGACGCAGATAAAAGTCAAGTGCGATAACACCGGGCTTTTGATGATCGGGGGCGGCGTTCCCAAGAACTTCGCGCAGGATATCGTTGTCGCCGCAGAGATCCTCGGAGAGGACGTGCCTATGCACAAGTACGCGATCCAGATAACCGTCGCGGACGTGCGCGACGGTGCCCTCTCGGGAAGCACGTTGAAAGAGGCGAGCAGCTGGGGAAAAGTAGATACAGCCTACGAGCAGATGGTCTATTGCGAAGCGACGATCGCGCTTCCGTTGATTGCGGGGTACGCATACCACAAGGGCGGCTGGCAGAACCGGCGCGGCCGGAAGCTGGCTCGCACTTGGAGTAATATGACTGAATGATTGTCGTGACCGGCGGCGCGGGCTTCATCGGCAGCAACTTGATCAAAGCCCTCAACCAAGAGGCCGAAGAATCCATTCTTGTTGTTGATCGCCTCGGCGACAATTTCCGGAATCTCAGCGACCTTCACTTCTCCGATTTGATGGCGCCCGAGGAATTTCGCCGGGCTATCGACGGCGACCGCCTTCAGGGCGGAATCACCGCCATCTACCATCAGGGAGCGTGCGCCGATACGACGTGCTCCGATGTCTCGTACCTGATGGAAAACAACTTCGCGTTTTCCAAGGCGATCTTGAACTTCGCGCTGGAAAAGAAAATTCCCCTAGTCTATGCCTCCAGCGCTTCAGTTTATGGCCCCAGCCCCGATTCGCGTCCAAGCCCGGCAAACGAGAGGCCGCTCAACCTGTATGCGCTCTCAAAGTTGACATTCGATAACTATTTCCGTTCGGTCGGCGGCGCCGCGCAAAATACTGTGGTCGGTCTCAGATACTTCAACGTCTACGGACCTCGCGAACGTCATAAGGGTCGGATGGCGTCGATGGTTTATCAACTCTACAGGCAGGTCAAAGAAACCGGATGCGCGAGGCTGTTCGAGGGTACTGACGGTTATGCGAACGGTGAACAAAGGCGCGATTTCGTATTTGTCGGCGATGTGGTTCGGATCAACCAATTCTTTGCGAGGCGGCAGGGTGTCACTCGCGGCATCTTCAATGTCGGAACCGGACACTGCAGAACGTTCAACGAAGTCGCTCAAGCCGTCATCTCTGAAATTGGCGAGGGTCGAGTCGAATACATTCCGTTTCCGTCAGAGCTGAAGGGCAAGTATCAGAGCTTTACCCAAGCTGACGTGACCGATTTGAGGACAGCATCGTGGACGGCAGGGTTCACGTCTATCGAAGACGGCGTCGCTCAGTCGGCTCGCGAATGGGCGAACGAAGCTTGATCGCTCCTCTCCGAAGCGCATGAAGATTGCAGTTCTCGGCTACGGGTGCCGTCGGCGGCGTCATCGCCGCCTGTCTAACGCGAGCTGGTCACCGGGTAACGCCGATTGTTTCCAATCCCGCGATCGAGAAAACCTTAAGCACGAATGGATATCGGCTCTCCGAGCTAGGTTCTCGTGAAAGAGCTATCGCACTCACATCAATCCAGCCGCTTCTCTCTAAGTTTGAGCTGACCAATTTCGAAACCGAACCAGGACCTCACTAGACCCAGGGCTTGGTCGCCATTTTAATCAATCGGTCGACTGATCGACCCTCGACTTCGATGACGCTGGAATTGATGAGCTAGCGAGATTTAGACGCTGCATTGAAACGCATGATTCGCTTTGCTAGTTGAAAGCGAGTAGCCACCTGCGCTCTGATTGCGGCCGTCGTCACATAGGTGGCCGAGGGCGCAGTTGCCGCAAGGCGGCGAGTCGTCCATGTTGCAGAGGAGCGAGCCTCAGTGGTTTTCTACCGCAAGTTATCTTCGTTTCGCCGTCTAGGCCATGAGGCGTTTGGCGTTCTCCTATGAGCTTGGTTCGAAAGAAGCTCCGGAGGTGGGGACCAGCGTTCCGCAGTGTCCGTTCCGCGGATTTGCTTCTTTTCTATTCGGGCTCCGTTGCCCGAACGGTCTCATCAATATGGCACAGCCATCCGCAGAATGACGTTCCCCACGTCCATCTTGAAGATGGCTCAGATCAAGAACACGGGCACCATCCGGTCCGACAGCATCACAATCATAGCGATTCGGATCACGAAGGTCATTGGCACTTCGTGGTACCTGCTGCCGTTCTCAATTTTTCGCACCAACTGCTGATATTTGCGGCGTGTGATGTTTGGGTCGCGATTGGCGATCAGATCATCCGAATTCGCCAACACTTTTGCGCGATCTTCGCGCGAGGCCCGCCCCGCTCTCCTTCATTTTCCCGATAGCTTTTGGACTTTAACGTCCCTGACTTAGCTCGGATCCTTAATTCCGTGTTCCGAGCGGCGGTCTGAGCTGCGCCCTGGGCGCGAATGGGGAGGACTTAGTTTTGAGAACAGATTCTCTCGGCGTATTTGTGTGCCTTCATTTCCTGACGACAGTATTTTGTGTTTGCGTCGCCTCGACCGCGGCCCTTGCGGCTCACCCCTCCGCATCGTCTCGATCTATTAGCGGCTTAGTCGTAGACGCGCTTGGGCGTCCGATAGCCGCTACCGATGTAAGAATCGAATCCCGTGACGGTCGCAAAGTGGCGGAGGTTCAGACCAATAGGCGCGGGGAGTTCAGACTATCGGCATCGATGGGTACGTATTTGCTGAATGTGCGAAAGAAAGGGTTCAAGCCGGTAGCGATTTTGGTCGTTTTGCAAGAACACTCGAAGAACGGCCTGAGTCTTATTCTGGAATCGGAGACAGCACTCACTCTCCCAGTGACAGCCACTCTTAAGCCGCAGAATGGTCTCTCCGCGACTGGTACAAACAAGTACACTTTGACCGCCAAGGACATAAAGAATCTTCCACTTGGTGAGGCAACTCCGCTAAACCAGGTAATGCTGCAGATGCCGGGCGTAGCCCTTGATCAGAACCAGGAAATTCATATTCGCGGCGAGCATATGGGCATACAGTATGAGATGAATGGAATCATGCTGCCGCTCGACATCAACAACGATCCAACTTTTACCCAGTTATTGAATGCGTACTTCGTTAAGAGTGTCAGCCTCATCGACGGAGTCCTGCCGGCTCAATACGGCTACCGGACATCCGGTGTGATCGATATTCACACAAAGGAAGGCTGCGAAGGTAGCCAGAATGAGTTCACCGCGGCGGGGGGTCAACGCGATACTGCACAGGGCTCGTTTCAGTTGGGAGGCTGCGCAGGAGACTTCAGCTACTATGCGACTGGGCTCTTTCTTCAGTCGAATCTCGGATTCAGTTCGGCAGTTCCCGCACCAGATCCGATTCACGACGCCGTCACCGAAGGCCAGGGGTTCAGCTATCTTACATATGCTTTGAATCCGACCACCAAGCTTAGCCTGATCTCCGGAATGACGTTGTCTTTCAATCAATTTCCAAATCAACCGAATGAACCCCCGCAATTTACGTTCGATCACAAAAACCCGGCGGACTACCCATCCGCAGACATAAACTCGGGACTCAATCAGCAGGACTATTATGGCGTCCTGGCGCTGGACGGCGCGATCAATTCAAAAACCGATTATCAATTCGCCTATGCCATCCATTACAATTCGGAAACTTTCTATCCCGATCCAGTTTCGGACCTGATCTATCAAGGAATATCTTCAAACATTTTCACGAGCGACCTGGCTAATACCTTTCAGGGGGATCTGACCTACCGAGTTGGCAGCGGACACTCGATCCGGGCCGGATTTTACATGGGCGAATATGGAGTCGAGTCGGACCAGAGTTCTCAGGTGTTTCCGATCAACAGCATGGGTACAGTCGGGACGTCTCCAGTGCTGAGAGCGGCCGACTTGAACAAAATCAACCTCGTTTACGGTGTATACCTTCAGGACGACTGGAAGCTGACGGAAAAGTTCAGCGTCAACTTCGGCTCGCGATGGGACCGCATCAGCGGCTTCACCAACGATAGCCAATTCAGTCCGACCATCAATTTCGTCTACAAACCGACGACCGACACCGTCTTGCACGTCGGATTCGCAAGAAGTTTTCAGGTGCCGAACTTCCAAAATGTCTCATCGGGAATCTATCGGCTCTTTCGAAATACGACCGGTGCCATCGATACCAGCCCTAACGGCAACAGTTCGCCTTTCGCCGAGACGGACTACACCTGGGACGGTGGCTTCACGCACCAGTTCACTCCGGAGCTGGCTTTTGCCGAGGACAACTATTTCAGGATCGATCGGCACTACCTCGACGAAGGGGAATTCGGATTCGTTCCTATCGATGCACCTTTCAACTACGTGCGTGGATATGGGGGAGGTACCGAAAACTCGTTGACCTACAACACCAAGGATCTTGTCGCCCGCGCGAACGTCTTCGTCGCCCGGGAGGAGGATATCGGCGTCGCCTCAGGACAATACAACTTTCCGGCTGATGAAGTCGGCTTCATCGATCGCCACTACTTTGTGCTCGATCACACGCCATTGGTTGGCGCATCGGGCGGTGCGGCGTATCGAACTGGTCCATATCAGTTCACCTTCGATGGACTCTTCAGCAGCGGTTTGCGGGGAGGATTCGCGAACGAAACTCAGCTGCCAAAGGTATGGCAGTTTGATCTCAGCGGCGCACGCGACTTCACGATTCCGAGATTTGGCAAGATTACAGACCGCGTGACGCTTCTGAACATTTTCGACCGGACAAATTTGATCCGACCAGCCAATGGCATCGGTGTTTTTCAGGCCGCTTACGGACCCAGGATCACAGTATATGACACGCTGACCATACCTCTGCCTGGGCTCTGAGGAGTTCCACCACGCTGAGCCACAGGCATATCGCCCAAACCCCCAAGGGGAGAAACAGTGGCCTCCCATGTCGTGCCGGCGACCCTGTCGGACTACGGAGCGACCTGAGAAATTCTTCGCTGCTAATCCCTTTAGCGCAGCCGTTGCTCCTGAAATCAAAGCCGACTTCCCCAAGCCGTCGGTTCTCAACAATCTGTGACCACAGGCCCGCTAATATATCGAACACGAGCTGTCCAACGACTCGTCGGCCAAGTTCTTTAACTATGAGGACGAGGAACACGGCGACTTTCCGTGCGCCCTTGTCGAAAGTCCGCTGAGTTTCGGTGGAAATGAGAGTCAGCCGGCCGCACGCATCGACGTCGCGTTTCTTTGTCGTGCGAAGAGATGTCCGGACACGGCTCCCAGTATGAGCCAGAAGACCAACATACCTCCAAGAGTACGCGCCACGAACGAGCGTTCGATAAGTGCTACGGCATGCACCTGCGTTGTTGGAGCCGGTAGCGGAGACAAGCAATGAAACACCGCAGCGGGCATGAGGTAGAACACGACGCCCGCAAGTTTTGCGAGTTTCGGAAGGATAGCGAGCAAAATGAATCCCACAGCCGCTGATACTGCAGACACCCACCATGCTGTTTGCCTCAGAGCGAGTGGTGCTACCTCCATTCCGGGCACAGCTGGCGGCACCGCGATGGCCGGGGCGAGCTGAAAGATTGCAAATCCGACGACTCCGCAGAGCAAACCGTATTTCCATCCGCCTCTGCCGTTGGCCGTGTAGATTCCTCCCAAAATCAAACCAAAAGCCGTCGCCACCAATACGTCGGCGATCAGCGTGGTTATCGATCGGAGTGGTTCGTTGGCGAATGCGTCGTCAGGCTCCGGCTCAGCGCTCGCGGCTTTTTCGTATACCTCAGCCGCATGAATTAACGGCACGGTGAGTAGCCGCTGAATCAGGAAGAGGCAAATTCCCGCCAACAGACCGGCCAGGAGTGCGCTCGAGATCGTGCGAAAGAGAAAATGCAATCAATGACACGGAAATCCGGTTGCATGCCGGACGTCGTGAGCAGCCGCATGGAGAAGATCGGAATGGGAAAATCCGACCACGAACAAAATTGTCATCCCGAGCGCGATCGCCGTCAGCGCGGCAAGGATTGCGTTGGAACGGGCTCTAATCTGTACGCGTCCGTCAGTCCGCCCAATGCCTAAGACCGTTGAGTCATCGGTCATCATGTTCTGTTCCTTTTTGTAGGCGTCATCGTGCGGCTGTTTTTCTTAGACTTCATATTGTTCCAGCGAGTACGTATGCGTCAACCTTTTTCGCCATCGCTTTCGTGCGCGACTCGTTCCTTCAACAAAAGAGGTCATGGCCTCATTGCCTTGTATGGTTCGACGTTTGCGGTTCAGCGCAAGCGCGCACGAACGCCTCGGGAATCTGCGGATTCGAACCCCAATGCGCGTGTACATAAGAACCGATTACGCGGTTTATTGCGAATCCTTCCGCTGTGGCCCTCCCGCCTCTTCGTCTGGTCAGGCTGTAAATCCGGTTCACATCTGCCGATCCCATCTCGAGGTTCGAATAGCGGAACTGGTGGCCGCGGAAATGTGTTCCGATTCCACCCAATATGGAGTCGCCCGTTGTCTCTACCTCTACATAGCCCAGCGCTTGGAGACGATCGCTCATGGTCGTCTCTCCTGGCAGAACATCGCACATTCGCCAAGCCGCTCCGTCCTCTGTTCGCAACGTGGAGCACAGGTACATGAGTCCTCCACATTCTGCATAGATGACTCCACCATTACCTGCGAATTCGCGAACCTCGTTCCTCATCGATTCGTTAGTGGCCAGTTCAGACGCGTGGACCTCGGGATAGCCGCCTCCGATGTAGAGACCTGTCACCGCTGGCAGATGTTTGTCACGAATCGGGGAAAAACGAACCAATCTTGCCCCCGCACGTTCGAGTCGCCGGAGGTTGTCGTCATAGTAGAAGTGAAATGCGTCGTCATATGCGATACCAATCGAGCAAACCGTTGCGTCGCATATATCTTCATGGTTCAGCACCGCGACTGGCGTCGTTTGGCCTGCGACTTTGATGATCGCGTCGAGATCGCACCATTGATTGACGGTTTCTCCCCACGAGGCAAAGAGCGCCTCGGGAATGCTGCCCTCTGAAGCAGTGCGAAGCCCAAGATGCCGCTCAGGAAAGCTCTCGATGCCGGACTTCGGCATTGCTCCAAGGACCGGCGAATGTGGTGAAGCGTCTCGAAGGAGTTGCAGATGCGATTGGCTTCCGACGCGATTGCATATGAGTCCACCGATCTGTACTTGCGGGTCAAACTCCGCGAAGCCTCTCGCAACGGCTGCGACTGAACGCGCCATTCCCTTTGCGTCGATCACGAGTAAAACCGGAGCGCCCAGCCACTTCGCGATCTCCGCAGTCGAACCTTCGTCGCTGCTCGCTGACGCGGAATCGAAAAGGCCCATCACTCCCTCGATGACGGCTACATCTTTGCCCTGAGTAGCTCGGACGAAGGTTTCCACGACCGCATCGCGGCCCATCATCCATCCATCGAGATTGTGCGAGGGAGCGCCTGCTGCCCGCGTGTGGTAAGTCGGATCGAGGTAATCTGGACCGCACTTGAAGACGGCAACTTTCAGTCCCCGCGAGCGGAGGGCGCAGACTAGGCCGACGAGGAACGTGGTCTTACCCACGCCGCTCGCAGTTCCCGCGACAAGCAAGCGGGGGATGTTGAATGAAGGTCGATCGAAGTGCGCGCCGTGCTGAGACATCGGTGGCGATCCTATTTTTCGTTCTCGGCTTTCGCTCTGCGGAAACCGTGGGTGAAGTTAGGAGCATAGAGCCGGGAATCCGCAAAATCAGTCGATGTGAGTATTCGACCGACTATTATAATTGACTGGCTCCTAATCCCGGCTGCCCGCACACGGCCCTGAATGTCATTCAAGGTTCCAGCGACGATTTTTTGATCAGGGCAGCTTGCCTTGTGGACTACTGACACGGGGCACTCGCCGCCGTATTCCGGCATGAGAGCATCAACAACGTCGCGAATCAGTGTGATGCTCAGAAAGAGCACGAGTGTTGCCCTGTGACTAGCTAGCTCACGGAGTTTCTCGCGCTCCGGCATCGGAGTGCGGCCTTCAGCCCGAGTGAGTATTACGGTCTGACTCAGTTCGGGTAGAGTGAGTTCACGTCCCAGAACCGCGGCCGCAGCCGAGAACGAAGACACGCCTGGCACGATTTCATACTCGATACCCAGCTCCGCAAAACGACGCATCTGCTCGGCCACCGAACCGAAGATGGAGGGGTCGCCGGTGTGTACGCGAGCAACATCCTGATTCGCATCGCGAGCAGCGGCAATTACCGCAACGATTTTGTCTAGCGTCATGCTCGAGGAATCGAGCACCTTGGCATCTTTGCGCGCCATCGCGATGGCTTCACTCGGCACGAGAGAACCCGTGTATAAGACAACAGGACAGGTCGATATCAACTTCGCCGCCCGCAGGGTGAGCAACTCGGGATCGCCAGGGCCTGCGCCGATGATGAATACTTTCATCTGATGCTCAGAGACAACGAAGCACAGTGTCGCGGACGATCTGCCAAATTTCGGTTGGCATCTCCACCAGCCACTGACATTTGATTTCATTCGACGCCAATGTGTCTTCATCGCCGTCTGGATTAATTATCAGATGCCACAGACGGTCGCTGACTGAGGCATTTCGCTCAATCAGAAGACGTTTCGCCAGGAGGCGCGGCAAAGCCTCTCCTTCGCAATTGAGAAGCAGGTGCGGGCCCACCATCTCCACCTCGCGCGTCGCAGAGAGTCTGATGTATGGATGTTTGATCGCATCGAGTTCGCCGGGACTCTCCAAACCATGAGATTCGAATTTGCAAGGTTCCTTGAGATTTCCAACGAGGAAGTACTCACCTTGCGTCTCTGCAAGCATCGCTCCGCCAAGTCTGCCTACTCTTGCCATCACGAAACGTCCTTTCGAGTTTGCGATCCCTCGATTACCAGTGAGTAGCCAGGACGCTGCCCTTTAAGTACTTCACCCTCAGCGGTGTACTTGTTGGTGTAGCCGCGCGGCGTGACCATGTATCCCTCGTATACATACGTGTTGCTTGAGCCGATCAACACGGTAGTCAGCATTCCGATTTCGTAGTCGAGAAAGTTGTCGAGGTCGGTGAGCACGGTGTGTTGGAGTTTACGATAAGCACTTTTGATGAGCGCAACTGGAGTTTGTCCACTGCGATACTTTCGGATGATCGCTTGAGCATCGACGATCTGACGGGTTCGTCTCCCGCTTGCCGGGTTGTAGAGTCCAATCACGAAGTCAGCGCTGGCGGCCGCGTCGATGCGTCGGGCGATAACAGGCCAAGGCGTCAACAGGTCGGAAAGAGAGATGGAACAAAAATCGTGAACGAGTGGCGCGCCCACCAGCGAAGCGCATGAATTGAGTGCGGTCACACCCGGAATGATTCGCAGCTCGGGCGGCTCGCCGCGCTTCCATCCGAGTTCCTTGAGCACCTGAAAAACGAGGCCGGCCATGCCGTAGACACCGGGATCGCCTGACGAAATTAACGCGACGCGAGCCCCCGCCTGGGCGCGCTCGATCGCGGCACGCGCTCGCGAGATCTCCTCAGTCATGCCTGTTCGAATGATTTCTTTATTCTCGATCAAGTGACGGACGAGCTTGATGTAGGTCGTATAACCGACGACCACTTGCGCATCGTCGATAGCCTCAAGTGCTGCAGGCGTGGTATGGCCTTGGGCACCGGGTCCGATACCGACCACGTAGAGGATTCCGCCGCTCTCAGACACGAAACGACTCCGCATCGCGCGCCGGAAATGGAATCCGCGCAACCGCCATCGTCATTGAGCGCCCCGCTCCCGGTTCTGTGTAAGCTTGCTTCGGAATGAGCAGGCTGCGCGCACCGGCGGCAATTAGCGCAGCAGGCTCAGCGACGCCGCGCGTACCAACGTACTTCTTGACCGTGGCCGAGGGGTTCTCGATTCCCGGCGCGGCATCGAGTTCTGCGGCTTTGTAAAGGCGCAGCGGACAACCGAGCGTCTGCGCCAATTGCAGGATTGCCGCCTCATCGCTCTTCTTGTCGATACTGGCTATCGCCTTGACACACTTGATCGACAGATCGTGCCGTTCAAAAAGCGTTCGCACTCCGCGTTCCATCATGTCGGGTGCGGTTCCGCGATCGCACCCGATGCCAAGCACGAGACTTCGCGGCCGATAGATAACCGCCTTCTCCCAATGGCCTGGATTGCTCTCGCGAATCTCGCGGTCCGTGGCAATCAATAGCATCTCGAAGCTTTCCGGATTCGCGTCGTGGATCGAGCGGCAAAAGCTGACACCCGGTGGGAGGGCCTTGGCGAGCGGCCACCAGTCCGGCTCTCCGGTCTCCTGCACGAACATCACAGGCGACGCGTTGACAACTGCCGCGCATCCACGCGTCACGTTTCGATTCGGATGATCGAGCGTCCAACCCAGATCGCGTCCGAGAATGTCAACCGTAAGCGTTCCTATGGAATCGGATGCCGTAGTGATTACAGCTTGCGCATTCAGACTGTCCGCAACGCACCCCGCAAAGGCGTTTCCTCGTCCAACGTGACCTGAGAGGATACAAATAGAAAACCTCGCAGCGTCATCAACGCAAACTACTGCAGGGTCGACCTTTTTGTCCTTCATCAACGGGGCGATCATCCGAACGACCGCGCCGACGCTGATTATGAAGACATGACAATCATATTCGGTAAAGCTCTGCGAAAGAGTCGGGCCCATTGGTAGTGCCATTGGCTTCGACTCGTGAAGACCAACTTCTGTTCGCGCCGCTTCGATCAATCGCTCAGACACAAACAAACTCGCGTCTGGCAAATCAGCGACTAAGCGTTTCGCGATTTCCAATCCGTGCCGCGTTATCGCATAAATCGCGTACGGCTTGCGGTCAATGGCCATTGGACAGCTCGTCAAGGACTTTTTCTGGCGGGGTATCGCCCGCGAGTACTCCTGTCCGCTCCTTGCGAGAAACGATGATCATCGCAAAGCAGTCGCCTCGCTCTGGAGTCAGCTCGCGCAGGTCGCGAACGATTCGTTGCTGGCTGGCAGTCGCTTTGGAGACATAGACGGCCTTGTCGGTCAGGCCCGTTTCTTTCAATGCCGCGAAGATGTTCGACATCTCCGAACCGATTTTCATCAGAATCGTGGTGTCGAAGCGTTGGAAAATATCGATCAGATCGTCTACGCCGTAGCCTGCCGGGATGATTGCGATTCGCTCAAGCCCATCCGCCAAAGGAACGCCAGTCACTGCAGGTACAGCTGCAATCGACGATACTCCGGGTACGACCTCGACCTTAATTCCGGGCCAGCGCAGCGGCGCTTCGCGCTGCAAATAGATGAACGTGCTGTAGAGCGAAGGATCACCCTCGGTCGCGAACGCGATCGAGAGTCCGCGTTCAATTCGTTCGCCGAGCTTCCCGAACGCAAGGTTCCATGCATCAATGTGACGTGCGGGTTCCCGGCTCATCGGGAAGGTCAAAAACAGATGTTCCTGTTGTGGCGCCTTGCGCACTATCGACTTCACTATTTCCCACGCTACCGATTGTCCGTATGGAGAACTTCGCGGCAGCACGACTACATCTGCCCGCCGCAGCGTTCGAATCGCGCGGAGCGTGAGCAAGTCTGGCGCACCGGGTCCCACGCCTACGCCGTAGAGAGTCTTGTATTTCATCCAGCAGAGCTCCCAGTGGGCGGCTTCTCCGCGCTGAAGATCTGAATTGGATTCAGAGCTTCGTAGCGGAGGTAGCGCGCCAGCGGCTCTGCCCGAGACACTTGGAGCAGGGTGACATCGGGGACGATTCCGCGCTGTTTGAACGATTTGTATATCTCGCCCGCGTTCTCAAGCGTGATGGCATTCGCGACGATATGTCCTCCATCACGAAGGCGATCGAGCGCGACGTCAAGGATTTCCTCCATGCTGCCTTTGCTGCCACCAACGAACACTGCGTCAGGGTCCTCGAGCGCTCCAAGTGCCTCGGGTGCGCGGCCCTCGATAACCTCTACGTTGTCGATGCCGTGAGCGAGAAGGTTTTCGCGACAGATCTCGACACCTTCGGGATCAACTTCGATCGCGTACACGCGGCCCTCAGGCGCCAGCATCGCCGCTTCGATCGATACCGAGCCCGAGCCGGCGCCAATGTCCCACACGACGCTGTCAGGCCGAATGCGCATCGCGGCGAGCGACAGTAGCCGCACCTCGCGCTTGGTGATCAGACCTTTCTTGGGCATCCGCTTGGCGAACTCGTCCTCGTGCATGAATGGGATCGCGGAAGGAGGACGCCAACCTGATTCGGCGCGCTGAAGAATCAAGACATTGAGTGGGCGAACATCCGAACACTCGGCGAGTTCCGCGATTGAAAAACTGCGCACGCGTTCGTCCACCCCGGCGAGATTCTCACACAGCCAAGCCCGCCAAGCCGTCTCGCCATACTGGAGCATCAGCCTGGCAATTCGCGTCGGACAATTTTCGTCGTCGGTAAAAACTCCGACTTTGCTCAGCCGCTTGAGCCGCGTCAGGAATCCGCGTGCCGAACGCCCATGCACCGAGATGAACGCGGCGTCATCCCATTTGAGTCCAGCTTTCGCGAACGCCCACTGCATCGAACTCGGTTGCGGGAGTATCTCGACGTGGCGCAGCCCCAGCCGTTTGATGACCAGCGAGCCGATGCCGAAGAAAAGTGGATCTCCGGAGGCCAGCACGCATACGTGATGTTCGTTGGCGAGGTCGGCGATGCGCTCGAGTGCCGGGCCCACTCCGTTCTTAAGAACGATGCGCTCTCCCGCGAAATCCTCGAAGAACGCGAGATGCCTTTGGCCGCCAGCGAGCACTTGGGCGCGCGACACCGCATTAAAGGCGCGCGCCGAGAGGCTAGCGCA
Organism: Candidatus Binataceae bacterium; assembly: GCA_030038355.1. GTDB lineage: Bacteria > Desulfobacterota > Binatia > Binatales > Binataceae > JASHPB01. Next base: position 10,309 of record JASHPB010000082.1, on the reverse strand, counting down.
GCCGTCGTCACCGACGCCGACGAGTGTGACCGCGGCGTCAGCGCTCATTTTGGGGCTCCGTCGACAAGAGAAGCAGGGCGTGAATGATCGCAACCGCGATTGGACTGCCACCCTTGCGGCCCGTCGCGACTATGTAAGGAGAGCGAGCAGTCAACGCGACCTGCTTGGACTCAGCGGCCGAGACGAACCCTACCGGCACTCCGATGATGAGCGCGGGCCGCGCGCCTTCTTCGTTGATGAGGCGCGTAATTTCAATCAGCGCCGTCGGAGCATTTCCAATTGCGACCACCGCTCCGTTGAGCAGTCCAAGCCGATGTGCCTTGCGCATCGATTCGATGGCACGCGTCGAGTTGGCCGACTTCGCCTCGGCGATCACGTCGTCGTCCGAAATGAAGCAGTGCGTTTCGCATCGATACGCGTTCAGCCGATCCTCGTTGAGTCCCGCAATGATCATTTTCACGTCAACAACGATCGGACATCCGCCGCGCAGCGCCGCGATACCGGATGCGATCGCATCGGGGCTAAGCCGCATCAGCTGTTTGAACTCGAAATCCGCTGTGGCATGAATGACTCGACGGACCACCTGCCACTCACGAGGCCCGAAGTCATGCGCACCCGCTTCCTGGTCGATGATCGCGAAGCTGCCGTCTTCGATGCGGCGGCCCTTGGCCGTCATCTGACGCATGTCGCTCATAGCACTGCACCGTGGATGAGCGCGTCGGCATTCGGCGGAAAGTGACCGAGGGGTGCGCCATTGAAATCAATAAGGAACGTGAGCACCTGCAGTTTTCCGCCGGCATGGCGCTCCGTGTTTTCCGATACCTTGCGGCAGATCGCCCCCGTCAAATCTGTTATTCCGGCTTCCTTGCAAATCTCCAGAACGTGCCGCGCGGTATTGGCGCTGCGTATCTGTTCGCAAGTGCTCTCCGATGCCCCGATCTCGGACGCCAGTCGCGCAAGCATCTCCATGTTCACCTCGGAGCCGGCCGCGTGCGTCTGCATCTTCCGGTCTGCCATCTTGGAGAGCTTCCCGATCATTCCGACAATAACTGCCTGTCGCAGTCCGCAACGCGCGCAATGCTTGACGGCGATGCCGACGAAGTCACCCATCTGGATGAACTCTTCCTCGGGCCTGCCGGGCATCATCTGCATCGCATAACTTTCTGACTTTCCGCCTGTAGTCAGCACGACGCGCTCTCGGCCGCGCGCGATCGCGACATCGATCGCCTGTAGCACGCTCGTCTTGAATGCTGCGGTCGAATATGGACGGACGATTCCAGTCGTGCCGAGGATCGATATTCCACCTATGAGGCCGAGGCGTGCATTGATCGTTTGCGCCGCCATCTCCTCGCCCCGTGGAACACTGATGATGACATCCGCGCCCGCGTGAGGACTGCCTTCGAGTTCCATCTGCACCATCTCAGTGATGTTGCGAAGCGGAATCGGATTGATAGCGGGGGCGCCGACCTTTAATCCAAGGCCCGGCTTTGTCACCACAGCAACACCCTGACCGCCGTGGACTCTGACGCCCCGGGTATCGTTGAAAGCGACTTCGGCGATTATTTCTGCGCCATGCGTGCAGTCCGGATCGTCGCCTGCGTCCTTGATTACGCTGCAAATCGCGCTGGCGTCATTTCGTTCGCATCGCGCCAGCGGAAACGTCACCTTCATGCGGTTGGGAAGGATGCTTTCAATCTCTGTGAGCATTTTCCCCTCGACCAGGAAGCGGACGGCGGCCTTGGCTGCCGCAGCAGCACAGGCGCCGGTAGTGAAGCCTGTTCGCTTTCCCTTTGGATTTCTCGCCGGTAGCTCGGCGCTCGCCATCCAACATGACTATCATATTGACCTTGGTGCTTTAGGTTGCTGTCAGGCCTGCGATCGTTTCGCCTCGGCCTGGCGGCGGGCCTCTCGTTGCGCTCGTTGATCGATTCGAAGCCCACGGTCCCAGATGTACTCAGGCTCATGGAGGCGCTTGGCGATCCATCGCGATTGCACGAACAGATGATCGCTGAGCCGGTTCAAATAGATGATCAGCTGGTCATTCAGTGGCTCTTCGCGCGTCAAACGCCAACAGGCGCGCTCAGCTCGCCTGCAGACCGTTCGAGCGACATGAAGATGAGCGTTGAGAAAACCTCCGCCCGGCAGGCAAAAGGACTTGAGCGGCTCGAGCTGCTCGTTCATGCGATCGATCTCGCTCTCCAGTGCGGCCACCTCACGCGCGCTCATCTGATGCATTTCCGGATACTTCACCTCCGGTGGAGTCGCGAGCTCACTCCCGACGTCGAACAGTTCATTCTGAATCCGCCTGAGCATTTCCGAGTACCACTCGTAGTCATCTCCGAGGCCGGCTTTGAATTGCGGAGCTTCGGTGCGAACCAGGCCCAAAATCGCATTCAGTTCATCGACCGTCCCGTATGCCTCAAGCCGCGCGCTTTCCTTGGGCACTCGTTTCCCCCCGACTAGTCCGCTCAGACCTTTGTCTCCACCGCGGGTGTAAATCTTGGTGAGGCGAATTGCCATTGAAGTCCTCCGGATTCTGCCGCATGCAGCTCAGGCGGCCGCCGCTTTTCGTTGCGGATTGTTGAAGAAACATTCGATGCGAATAGAGTCGAGGCTCAGTCCTAAGGAAACGAGACGCTCTTGAGCCATGTAGGCGACGGCACCATCGCCGCATAGATACGCGCGGCCGGGCAACTCCTCCGCGACTACAGCTTCAACGAGCTGTTGGGTTCTGAGCTCGCGGGCTGAATCCGCGATGGGCGGGACCTTAACTACCGAGAAGTTGCGGATTCCGATTCGGTTAAATTTCTCGATCACGAATTGAAACGGCAAAAAGTAGTTATCGGATTCTGCTAACCAAAGTACGCGCGTGCGATCTCGCATCGACTGCATCGCTCGACTCTCTAGCAGGCCGAGCGCGGCTGTAATTCCAGTATCGGTGGCGCAGATGAAATTGTCGTCTTCGATACCGGGCTCGGCGGTAAACTTGCCCCATGGTCCGCTGAACTTCAGTTCGGCACCAGGTCGAAGATTGTGCATGAAATTAGAGCCCGGACCGTTACCTATTCTGCGTACTGCAAGCCGGAACTGTCGTTGGTCTTTATCGGTCGAAATGACCGAGTATGCACGTTTGGCGATTTTGTCGCCGGCGATGACGATCCCGCTGTCTACTATGATGTACTGTCCGCCGATGAAGCCTAAATCGCTGTCGCTCATACCGAGTGACAGCAATCGGGTGTCGGGTCCCAGGAGTTCACTTCCGATTAATGCTGCAGTCTTTTGTTGCGCCATTACTCAGTCCACCGGATAGATTTCATGTACGAAGTCATGCATTTGCTCGAGATCGCGATAAAAGCGCGTCAGGCTGTCGATTTGATTCGAGAGGTCGAGCTCAACTTTCTTGGTAAGAATCACCAGGCTACGCAGGTAAGGCAGATTCGGATCATCCGGCGCGCTTGCGGCTACCCGCTCTTCAAGTGCCGAAACGGCGAATTCGTAAAACTCCTTGAGCCGTCCGAGGTCGCTGGCCTCGCAAAGCGACGCCACCGGACCTGGTTGACTGGAAGCTTGACCTAACTCGGCAAGCTCGTGTTCTCGCTCGCCGGTTTCATTGCGTCCGAGAATTTTCATCAGTCCCAATCGCAGCGCCGCGATTTCATGACAGGCCATAGGTCCGCTTGCTCCTGGATCACTGCATAATCCCGTCGACCAACCGTCCCACGAGGCGATCTGCAATGAAATGTTCCTGCACCAACTCAGCTGCGTCTTCGACTCGAACCCCTCGATACCAGATGCCATCGGGATAAACTGCAACGGTTGGTCCCTCGCCACATCTCCCCATGCACGCCGTGCGTGTGATCTTGATGCTCTGCTCTTGTCCGAGATTCTTGATGAGTCTGCGCATTGCACTGATCAGTCTGATGCTGCCGCGAGCAGCGCAATCAACATTGCCGCAAACGAGCACATGCTTTCGCATCGGCCGGTGGGCGTGGAGATGCGGCATCGACTGAGTATGCGTAACAAGATGACGAACGCTCCAAAGGAGAGCTTTCAATCCCCCGACATCGTTCGCCACCCGTGATATAGGCACGCGGTACTGGCAGGTGTCGCACGGCAAAATGCGTGTGCCTTTCAGCGCCTGGATCAGGCGTTCTTCGAGCACGCGGAACAGACCTGGATGCATCCCTAAATGTGGCGCAAGCTTCGTGCTGATCCAGGGATGTTTCAGGGTGAACGCCGCGGTCTGTTCCCGGAGCCGATCGATCAGGCGGCCGGCAAAAAGGAAGTACGGAAGTACTACGATCTCTTCGGGACGAGTGCGAGCGGCAAGCTCCAGCGCATCATCGAATAGCGGCTTCGTAATCCCAACAAATGCCGCCAGCACAAGGTTGAGACCGCTCGCTTCCGAAACAAGGCGCACGACCTTTGTGAAATCGCCATTTGCATCAGGATCGCTCGAACCGCGCCCCACAACGATCATGGCCCGCTTGATCGCCTGTGAACCGGTTGCCGCGACCAGACGGTCCACCGCCGCTTCGACCAAGGCGGAATGAACGCCTAACGCTTGCGCCGGTGTAAACTCTACGTTTGGAAAGCTCTGACGAATTCGAAACAGCTCGAGCGCCAAATCATTCTTGATATGGCCGGCGGCGAAAAGAAAACATGGCAGTATTACCACGCGATCCGCACCTGCCGCCGCCTCGCCCAGAGCTTCTGCGAGAGTCGGCTGCGCCAACTCAACGTAGGCGCCGATGACCCTTCGAGGATGCCATCGTGAGCGCAGTTCCTCGACTACCCGCTCAAACTCCAGATTCGATCGCGCCTCGCGGCTACCGTGGCCGAGCAGCACGATCGCAAGGCGATCATCGCTTGTAGATAGCGGCAACTAAAAGCCCCTCGTGCCGCCGGGCGACGAGGGGTCGAGAACTGGCAATCCAGCCTGAGTCACTTGACCTTCCTCCGTTCCGCGCGGAGCTGTCTCTTCTGTCTCGTTGCTTCGGGTAGGTCTCCTGGCTCGTGGTTTCGGAGCTTTCGCCCTTCGTCATCCTCGCCTTCCCGAGCTCGAAGCCTCAGTGGCTCGTGAGGATGACTTCCCACTTACAGTGGCGCGACCGCACCGGCTTTCCGGTTTCCCTGTTATGCCCTCAAAGAAGGCACCCGAAGCGCCATTTGGTTCCAAGCATGCAACGCGTTGAGAGATCTGTCAAGGCAACGCGCCCGAGCGTCGTGGCTTATATCGCCATGCCGCTCTCAATCCACTCCTTATTTCGTCTGACTCGTTCGTTTTGCGAGACTAAGGGGCAGCTCGCGCAATAACTGCCCGCCGGCACCCTGTAGTAAAGGCAACAACTGGAACGCCGATGGTATATTCGCTTAAGGCCGGCGTGCTCGACCATGTAAAAGCTCGGCGTCATGCCCTTCGGGAAACAGGCAGGGTCAAAGAACTCGCGAGCGCATGGAAGTGCATCTGTATGTCTCTTCAGATGCGCGAAGATCGTCGTAAACTGCGCGCCCCATGACGACATCACTTGTCCCCACAAACCTCGCCGTGAGAATCCCGACCAGACGTACAATGCATCAATGACTGGTTTGGCCTGACTGAGTAGGATCGCACGCAAACGTGATACCAACTCGGTATTGTCAGCTGCCTGCCCTTGATCGTCGGGATCAGTCTCAATTATCTCCAGGTCCGGATGATGCGCGAAGCCCTCTCTCCGAACGATCACGCCGCGAGGTTCGTGAAGGGCCGCTCGCTCAAAAAAGGTTTCGTCACTGAACCTGAGCGATACATTCTCGAGTCGAACATCCGGAACACATCGATGAAGCAAAAATGGCGCTATGGCCACACCCGAAGCCCAACCGAATCGCAGCACGAAGGATGCGGCCACCACCTTACGATCGTCGCTGCGCAGCCTTGCGCCAATCCCTCGGAGCAGGTCAAGGAACAGCCCCTCGCTCGGTTCCAGAAATGCAAATCCAGGTATCCAACCATCGCCACTACGTGCGCCAAATTCAACATACCAGTTAGGATGCAACCTTCTAAGCTCTTGATAAACGCGGACAATCGGAGAGTCCAAGTCTGCTTTCGATGAAGTCACAAGTACTACTCGATGTAAATTGCGTCGAAAAGGGTTGACCGCGGTTGCATCCGCTCGGAGTTGAAGTCAAAGGTCAGAACAGCGGAAACGTCAGAGCTATGGCTCAAGACTCGTTCCCCTTTGTCAATCACCAGGCTTTCGGATTTGGAGAAGTCGAGAGTAGCCTCTCGTCCAGTTCTGTTGCACACGATAAGAGGTAGCTCAGTCTCTCTCGATCTCGATTCCCATTCGCCCGCAGGCCCTTGAAGACCGGGTCTCCAGGCGCATGGACAAACGAAGAGTTGCACTCCCCTCTCACACAGCTCTGCCGCGATCCTCTGCGGATAGGCGTCCGAGCAGGTTAGTATTCCGATGCTTAAGCCGTTCCACGCGAGAGGGAGAGCCACCTCACCGCGGGTCGCCCAAGCTTCGGCAGCAGGATTAACCTTTCGCTGACGACCCATAATTGCGCCATCCGGTCCAATCAAGAATGCGCTGTTGTATAGCTTACCGGCATAGTCACGCTCGACATGACCCAGGAGAATGCCTGTCTTATGATGCCGCGCAAGCTCGCAAACCCGGCGCATCCAAGGATCCGGTTGTTCACCTATCCATGAGGTTCCGATCTCGTCGGTGAACTGGTAGCCAGAAATGCTCAACTCCGGCGTGATTATCAAATTGGCGCCCTGCTGAGCCGCAACACCGATTCCGCGTTCTATCATCGCCAGATTGGCATCGAGAGCACCTGGCGCGAGAGACAGGTGAAGCAGGGAGATTCGGGTGTCCTCCATAATACTAGCGGATGTTATTTGACGGTAATCACGAGTCGCACGTCCGCGACCGAGTCTATCGCTACGCCATCGTTCATCGCAGGTTTGAAGCGCCATTGTTTAAGGGTATCGAGAATGATGTCATTCAGTTCCGAATAGTCAGTCGCGTTCAGCAGCGTCACCTTGGCGGTGCCATCGCGCGACACCTCGAATCGTGCGACCGCTATGACCTTCATAACCTGGTCCCGCATGTCGTCAGGTATCGCCGGCGCGGGAGCATAAACTGCCTCCGGCCCATCTCCGCCAGTGCCGTAACCACCGCCACTGCCTGAGCCGGAGCCGACTCCATTACCGGAGCCGTTACCACCGCCGACACCAGTGCCTGTACCGCCGGCCGTGTTCTGGGCGGAACCGCTTGCTATCGGCGAGCCGGGTACTGGCACTGCCTTCGGAGCAATATCGAGTTTGCGCTGCTCGGTATCGAGAGGCTTAGTAACTTGCAAATCAGAATTGACGATCTGCTGCGCGGCGGTCTTCGCGACGATTTGATGATGGAGCTTCGCTTTTGGCATCGCCACGACGGTCGAACGTGCCGGCGCGACGCGATGAAGATGCTGGGTGAGATGTTTTATACCTGCACTTCCGCCGCCCCCGCCTGCCAGTCCTGTCGCGTGGAGTTCTATGATGGTTACCGGAATATCATCGTCATGCCGAGGCACTGGTTTTGCGAACCTGAACCAAATGCCCAAAAACGTGAGCAGGATTGCGTGCGCTCCAACACTCGCAACAGCTGCCAAAAGGAATCGCGACTGAGGGCGTTTGAATCGACGCGCCGCCAGTTCGCGAAGTTCGACGCCGCCAGCATCGAACATCAGGCCTTCCGTCAACATGCTCACTGGTCGATTCCAGGGACGGGATTTCGTCGATAGGTGAACGAGGGCTCAGGCTCGCGGCGGTGGAACAACAGTGTCTCGTGACCGTTTGGAGTGAATGCCCGCTCTGCGCTAACTCCGAACACCGCCGATACTGCGGCCTCAGTGAGGACTTCATCGCGGGTCCCTGAGACCACCACCGCGCCAGATTTCATCAGTACAACCCGGTCGGCATAACGCGCTGCCATCGGAAGATCCTGCGTTGTGAGGACGACGACCTTCCCGCCGGCCGTGAGTCTGCGGCATAGATCCAGAACATCGATCGCGTGTGCGGGGTCGAGATTCGCGGTCGGCTCGTCGAGCAGGATTATTTCGGCTTGAGTCGCGAGACTGCGCGCGATCATCACACGCTGGCGCTCTCCACCAGAGAGTTCCGTGACCGAACGTCCCGCCAGGTCAACACAGTCTGTTTGCTCGAGCGCCTCCTCGATCGCGGCGCGATCCGATTCCCGCTCGCGTTCGAACCTCCCGAGGTGGGGATTGCGGCCCGCTGCGACAACTTCTCGAACGCTGAATGAAAACGGAAATCCGGTGTTTTGCGGGACAAGACTAAGGCTGCGTGCAAGCATCCGACGTGGAATTGTGCCGAGCTCTTTTCCCCTCAGGGTCACGGCACCCGAATCGATGTGCTGAAGACCCGCCAGCACCCTGAGCAGAGTCGTTTTGCCCGCGCCGTTCGGTCCAATCACCACGGCCAGTTCTCCAGCCCTAAACGATACCGACACCTCTCGCACGACCTTGCGGCCGCGCAACGAAACACTCACGCCTCGTGCATCCAGCTCGATCAAGCGAGTGACTCCTGATGCATGCGTCGCATGAGCAGATAGAGAAAGAACGGCGCACCGAAAGAAGCTGTGATGATTCCGACCTGGATCTCCTCGGGGCGGTCGAGGGTTCGTGCCAGAAGATCGGCGAACACGAGAAACGCGGCGCCTGCGAGCGCGCTCGCTGGCAGCAGACGCCGGTGCGTCGGACCGATGGCGAGCCTGACCGCGTGAGGTACCACGAGGCCTACAAACCCGATCGCGCCACTCAGGGCCACCGCGCCCCCTGTCAAAAGAGCCGCATTCACGAGAAGCACACGCTTCGATCGCTCGACTTCGACGCCAAGCGTACTCGCTACCTCCTCACCGGCCGCCAGAATGTCGAGGTCGCGGGCGAAGGCAAGGGCCAGTGCGATTCCAATGACAAAACTGGGGATCCCGAGCCAAACGTGCGCCCAGGTCCGGTTCGCCAAGCCGCCCATTAACCAGAAGATGATTTGCTGCGCGACCTCATATCTTACCCAGGTGACGGTGATCAGAAATGAAGTAATCGCACCGATGAGAGCATTCACTGCAACGCCGGCCAGCAGCAGCGTCGCGATCCCTGTACGAGCACGCCGCGTCGCAATTGCATACACGACAATCAACGCGAACAGCGCGCCACTGAAGGATAGCAACGGCAGATAGAACGTCGAGCGCGTGGCGAGCCCCGTTGCCAATGCGATAACGCCACCCAGCGATCCGCCCGCACTCACTCCGAGTATGTCCGGCGAGGCGAGAGGATTCTGAAACAGACCTTGCATCTGCGCCCCCGCGACTCCGAGCGCGGCGCCGACCAGAGCCGCCATCACCGCTCGCGGCATACGAAGCAGCCATACGATCGCAAAAACTGGATTGTTGAGCCGTTCCTCCGAAGTGATCGTTGATCGAGAGATCGGTTTGATCAGAGCATGCAATACTGCTGACAAAGGTGTCGGAACGCCGCCAATTGCCACGCCGAGCACCATCAAGACAATCAGCATGATGGTTGTTACCAGTAGAAAGACTCCAAATTTTGTCAGTTGACGATCACGTTCGGACGCATGCTGCAGGGGAGGTGTTGTTCTTTTCTCCACAACGTCATGCAATCCGATGGCGCGAACTCGTTTGAGTGCGGTCTGTTTCATTCGAGCCAACGTTCAGAGGTCGCGAGTCCTGCAGGGCTGTTAGCGTACAGTCCAACGGCCAGCGCTTCGATCGCCGGTACGATGTACTGCGATACACACAGGATGTAGCGATCTTCGATGAGTATTATTCGTCCGGCCCGGCCTGCTGAGCTGTTGGCGATGGCTGGATCGGACAACATCGCGCGCCGGACACGATCGAAATCTTCACGCGGCGCACCCACCACCAGAAAGTCCGGCTGCCACAGGGTAATCGCCTCGGCGCTAATTCGCGTGCTTCCTTTCACGCCATGTTCCGCGGCGACGTTGGTCGCGCCAACCACATGAAGCATTTCGTCGATAAGCGTGCCTGAACCTTCGGTATAGCCGGCCGTGCCGTACATCATCACGCGCGGCGAGTTGTGATGAGCCTCGGCCAGCTCCGCGGCTTTACGGATTCGCTCGCGCATATTGGCTACCAGGCTCGTGGCACAGCTATCGTCCCCGACCACATATCCAACTGCGCGAATATTGCTCTCGATACCGTTGATTTGATCGAAATTGCTGAGACGGAAAACAGCAACACCTGTCGACCGAAGAAGCTCGATCTGTTCCGCCGAACTG
>JASHPB010000081.1 GCA_030038355.1 Candidatus Binataceae bacterium | reverse complement strand
GGATCGCCGCGGCGCAGCGCGATCCCGCCCGCTTCGCCGCGCTCTATGAGGAGAACTTCGCGCGCGTCTATGCGTTCATTGTGCGGCGCGTGCGAAGCCGCGATGACGCCGAGGATCTTACCGCCGAGGTCTTTCACCAAGCGCTCAAGAATCTCCCGCGCTACGAATGGCGCGGCATCCCGTTCTCGGCCTGGCTGCTGCGAATCGCGGCCAACGCCGTTACCGACAACGCCCGCCGCGCAGCGCGAGAGACCGTGAGCGCAGATCTCGACCCGCCGGCGGATGCGAGATTAGACCCGAGCGACCATAGCGCGCGGCTTTTCAGGTTCGTCGAGGCCCTGCCGAACGATCAGCGAAGGGTAATCGTGATGCGCTTCGCGGAGCAAAAAAGTATCGCCGAGACCGCGCACACGCTCGGCCGTTCGGAGGGATCTATCAAGCAGCTTCAATTCCGCGCGCTCAAGAACCTGCGCCTGCGGATGGAACAAATCGATGGCTAAGCGGAGCGACAGCCCTGTCAATCAACTCGACCGCGCGGTGGAGGCTCTCATGACCAACCGCGATACGCCTCTTCCGCGCGTGAGCCCACCAATCCGCGCCATGCTCGAAATCGCAGCCGAGCTGCGCGACCTGCCGCGCGACTCGTTCAAGGCGCGCCTGCGGAGTCAGCTGCTTGCCGCGTCAGGACAGTCAGAGGGCGGCAAGGCGCTGATCACGATGGAGGATATCGAGCAGCGGCTCGCCGAGATGGAGTCCGAGCCGAAGATGGTGCCGCACGACGTCGCGGCGGCGTTGCGCGAGCTTCCCGAAATGTCGATGCGTTTCATCGCGCCGATGGGCGAATACATCCTCATCGCGTCGGGCGGCTCGAGCCCGTCGCATTGGGAGCGCCACCAGGGCGACGAGCTTTTGTACGTGCTCGAAGGTTCGACCGACATCAAGATCGCGACGGGCGATGGAATCAAGACGACGCGGCTCGATGAGGGCTCGCTATTCGTCTGCCCCGAAGGCTTCTGGCACCAACTGGTTCCGCACGGACGGATGAACGCGTTCTACGCCACGCCAAAGAAAACCGAAGGTTCCGCCACGAAGAATCCTCCGCGGGCTGCGGAAAAGCTGAAGAAGCTCTCGCGCAAGAGGCTTACACCAATCGATTTGAGCGCGACGATTGGCGAGTTGAAGGAATTGAAAATCACCGACCGCACCACTGCCAAAGAGGCAAACGAAGCGAGCCACACCGTCGCCGAGATGGGCGAACGCACGCTCGGCATGATGCGCTTCTGCGGGCTCACGCCATGGGAACGGCACGGCGCCGATGAGCTCCTCTATGCGCTCGAAGGTGCCGTTGACGTCACCACGCTCACGGCCTCGGGTCCGGTGCATCGCCGCGTCAACGCGGGCTCGTTTTTCGTCTGTCCGGAGAATATGTGGCATCGGCAGCGCGCCGGGGACTGGGTCACGATTCTTTATGGCACGCCGACGAAATCATCCGAGTTTTCATTTGCAGAAGATCCACGAAGTTGAGGAGCAAATCATGAATGAGAAGCTGAAACTGATCCCCGCGGGACCGCGCGCTGTCACGCCGTATCTGACCGTCACTGGCGCCGCCAAGGCGCTCGAGTTTTACAAGAGTGCATTCGGCGCCGTTGAAACGGTACGGCTGGTCGGACCCGACGGCCGCGTCGGCCACGCCGAGCTTGAAATCAACGGCACGCCGATCATGCTGTCCGAGGAGTATCCTGAAATGGATGTGCGCAGTCCGACCACGCTCGGCGGCTCACCGGTCGGAATTCATCTGCTGGTGGAAGATTCGGATGCGGTCTTCAATCGTGCTGTCAAGTTCGGCGCGATCGCAATCAACCCGGTCAAGGACCAGTTCTACGGCGAGCGCAGCGGCAAGCTAAAAGATCCCTTTGGCCATATCTGGTACATCTCGACCAGGACCGAGGAAATCTCCAGTGAGGAGATGGTCCGCCGCGCCGAGTCGTGGATGCGAGGCAAGTCCGCGGACTAAGGTCAACTCGGTTCGGGGCGCGCCAGATTCCGAGCGCGCGGGGACGCCCGCCGGCGCGACGCTACTGCGCCATCATGCGATGACGATCCTCGTCGCCGCGCCGACCGCGCTCGAGCAGCGGCTCAACGTCGCCCGTGATAAGCCGCGAGCCCGACTCGTTGCGTAGATAGATCCACGCCCACTCGGCGAGAACCCTGACGCGGTTGCGAAATCCAATCAGGTAAAAGATGTGGATCAGCAGCCAGGCGAGCCACGCGACGAAGCCGCCCAAACGAAGCTTACCAATCTCGGCCACCGCTGCGCCGCGACCGATCGTCGCGAGTGTGCCCTTGTCGACGTAGCGGAACGGCTCTAGCGTCCCGCCTCGCGTTGCGCGCGCGAGGTTGCGCGCCACGTGTCGCCCCATCTGCATCGCGGCGGGCGCGAGACCCGGCACGGGCTGGCCACCTGGTTGTTTAATCGAAGCGAGATCGCCGATGACGAAAACATTTGGCGCGCCCGGCACCGATAGATCGTCCTTAACGATCACGCGGCCCGCGCCATCGACTGTCGCGCCGAGGGTCTTGCCGAGCGGGGACGCTGCCACGCCGGCAGCCCAGATCACCGTGCGAGTCGGAATATTTCCGCCTGCGTAGGTGACACCGAAATCGTCGATCGCGGTGACCATCGCCGAGGTGATGACCTCGACGCCCAAGGACTCGAGCTGCTTGCGCGCGCTCTCAGACGACTCGGGCGCCATCGCGGGCAGCAAGCGCGGCGCACCTTCGATCAACACGATTCGCGCGCGCCGGGTGTTGATGCGGCGAAAATCCTTGGCGAGGATCATTCGCGAGACTTCGGCGATCGCGCCCGCCAACTCCACTCCCGTCGGGCCTCCGCCGACAATCACAAAGGTGAGCCATTCAGGCACCGCGGCGCTGTCAGGCTCACGCTCGGCGGCTTCGTACGCGACGAGGAAGCGCCGGCGGATTTCGATCGCGTCCTCGATGCTCTTGAGCCCGGGCGCGTCGCGTTCCCAATCCTCGTGGCCGAAGTACGAGTGAGTCGCTCCGGTCGCGACTATCAGGTAATCGAACGCGAGTTCGCCGGCAGCGAGGATCACGCGGTTGCGTGCCGTGTCGATCGCCGTCGCTTGGTCGAGCAGCACTTCGACGTTCTTCTGCTTGCGCAGGATGCGGCGAATCGGGCTCGCGATATCGCTATCCGATAGTGCCGCGGTCGCGACCTGGTAGAGCAAGGGTTGGAACAGGTGATGATTGCGGCTATCGACCAGCGTGATCCGCACGGGTACTTTGCTGAGCGCCTGCGCAGCGCTAAGTCCGCCGAATCCTCCACCGATGATTACGACGCGTGGCAGAGCTGAGGCTTTCGATTGTTCCATTGAAGGAGACCCCGGCGGTAACTGGCGAAGCTCTGAGCGTCAGCGTACCGCCGCCGCCCGATCGGAGCTAATCGAAGAAGCTGAAAGCACACGAATCGCGGCTCTTGTAACTGACCTCGCGATTCTCTAATAAATCGACTAAACGGTCGGTACGGAACAGCGGGACCGCTGCCGCGACCCTGCCGGTCGTCGCCGCGTCGGGTAACAAGGCGCGGACAATCCCCAACCCGTGCTCGGGAGCCGGACGCGATGCCTAAGCGTGCGGCTCCCATCTTCTTTGAGGTGCTGGCGCGCGACTTTTATCGCGAGCGCAGGATCGGATAGCCTTGATGATTCGCCGATGGATGCGATCGTGCTCGTCGACAAGCCGACCGGGCTGACCTCGGCCGAGGTGGTGCGCCGCGTGAAGGCTCTCGTCAAGCCCGCGCGCGTGGGACATCTCGGCACGCTCGATCCATTCGCGACCGGGCTTTTACCAATCATGATCGGCGAGGCGACCAAGCTCGCACCGTTTCTCGAGGGTGGCGATAAGCACTACGAAGGGGCGATCGCGCTCGGCGCCGAGACCGACACGCTCGACCGCGAGGGCGAGGTCACGCGCACGGCGCCATTGCCATCTCCGACCGAAGACCAACTCGCTGATGTTGCGCGGCGCTTCACGGGCCCGATCGAGCAGGTGCCGCCCGTTTTTTCCGCGCTCAAGCGCGGTGGCGTGCCGCTCTACCGTCGCGCGCGCCGCGGCGAGGCAGTCGAAGCGCCGGCCGCACGCACGATCACGATCAAGAGTCTCGAATTGAGATTCGCGAGCGCCGACGTGCTCGAGTTCACCGTCACCTGCGGCCCGGGAACCTATGCCAGATCGCTCGCCCGCGATCTCGCGATCGCGCTGGGCACGGTAGGGCACCTGAAGGAGTTGCGGCGCACCGCGAGCGGCTCGTTCTCGATCGACAACGCGGTTTCGCTCGACACAGTGCTCGAGGCGCTCCGCGCCGGCGAGAGCGGTAGCCCGCGTGCGATCGCGCTTGGCGACGCGGTCGCCGACATGGCCGCGATCGTCGTCGAGGCGGCCGCGGTTGACCGCCTGCGCAATGGTGACTCGCGAGCCCTAGATGGTCTGGTCCCGGCTGCCGGTGGGCTCTTCAGGGTGCTGGACAAAGCTGGGCGATTGGTCGCGATCGCACGGGCCAGCTCGCGCGTCACGGCGCTTATCGAGCGCGTCTTCAACACTTGAGCGCCATCTCGTCAGGCAAAGAAATAACGAATTACCCACGGATCAACGCGATTTTCGGGCCTTGGTGACGGGGCCTTTACCGATGTGCCAGCCTCTGTTAGCTTGGTTGGTTAACGAAAAAGGAAAAGGGAAAGTAAAGAACTCCGAATGCCTCTTGCGGTTTCCCA
>JASHPB010000080.1 GCA_030038355.1 Candidatus Binataceae bacterium | reverse complement strand
TCAGGCCGCCCGTGTATTCGTAGGCCAGGCGCCGGCTGATCCTTGACGAGCGGCTGTCGGCGCGAAACATGGCGGCCCGGTTCATCTCGATCAGGTCATCGAGCCGCGCGTGAAGTGCCTCGAAGTCGGCGTCGTGACGCGCGCCCGGGGGCGCGCTGGCAATTTCTCCGAACAGCTTGGTGGCGCGCGATTCGATGTCGTGCGCGAGTTCTGGCTCGCCGACCTCGGTGAAGTCGTTGTTCTCGACGTTCATCCAATGCATGAACTCGTCGCGCGCGCTCGGGAGCTCTTGCTGGGCGTTGCCGTCGCGTTCAGCGAGCTCGAGCCGGCTCAGCGCCGCATGCATGTGCTGCGCGGATTCGATGCTCAGGTAGTTGCGATAAAGGGTGTTGCGGATCGCGCTACCGAGCGAATAAAGCCGCGGCAGCGTGTAGGCGCCGAGCAAGACGATCAACGCCAGCATGATCAGCGTGCCGTTGCGGATGCGCGTGCGTAGCGAAGGCGCGCTCATTGCGGTTCCTCAGCGAAGGTCGAAAGAATCTCGATATCTATATCGTTGGCTCGCTTGATAAGTTGCATCGGCACGTCACGGCGCAGAAAACGCCGCCAGAACGGCTGATGGGTGCGGCCGACGATAATCTTGGTCACGCTCTTGTCACGAGCGTAATCGATCATCGCCTTGGTCACGTCGTCGGCCTTCAGCCACACGGTCTCGGCGCCAAGGTCTCCGGCCAGATTGATATTGTCGAGCAGCGCGACAAAATCGGTGGTGCTGATTTTCTTGACCGATTCCCCAGGCGTTTCGACGTGCACGGCATACCAGTCCGCGCCCAGCTGGCTTGCGACCCGCGCCGCCTTGCGCAAGAGCTTGCGCGTATCTTCTGAGTTCGATGACAGCCCGACCATGATTCGATCGTGCACCTGCGGTCGGCGGCCACCTTCGCGCTTGATCGCCTCGAGGTCTTGCCGCTGGCGGTTCAGGCTTCTCGCGACTTCGCGCAGCGTCAGCTCGCGCAGCGAGGCCAGGTTGCTCGGCTGAAAGAAATTGCGCAGCGCCTGCTCGATCTGCGACTCGGGGTAAATCTTGCCCTCGCGAAGCCGCTCGCGCAGCGCCTCGACCGTGATATCGACGTTGACGATTTGATCGGCACGGCCGATAAACGAGTCGGGCACCGTCTCGCGCACGTCGATGCCCGTGACCTGCTTCATCATCGGGTTGAGGCTCTCGATGTGCTGGATATTCATGGCGGTGATGACGTTGATACCCTTGGCCAGGATGTCCTCGACGTCCTGGTAGCGCTTTTCGTGGCGTGAACCGGGGACGTTGGAGTGCGCGAGTTCGTCGACCAGCGCGACTTCAGGATTACGCGCAATTACCGCGTCGACATCCATCTCTTCGACCATCACGTTGCGGTACTTGATCGTCTTTCGCGGCACGATCTCGAGATCGCCGATCCGTGCCATGGTCTCGGCCCGGCCGTGCGTTTCGGCCAGGCCAACGACGACGTCGACGCCGCGATCGCGGAGCTGATGCGCTTCTTCGAGCATACGGTAGGTTTTGCCGACCCCGGCCGCCGCGCCGATATAGATTTTGAGACGCCCCCTTTGACGGCGCGCCTCAAGATCGAGGAACGATTCCGGTTGCGGGCGGCGCTCTTCTCTCATTCAGAGTTCGGCTTGCGCGGCGGACGGCATCGCAGAGCGAGAAAGAACGTGCGCCGCGGATTGCACGTTCCCACGAGTATTTCACCGGCCGCGGCTATCCGCGAGAGCACCCCTGACGCGCGGCAACACCTATTTGCCGACCACCGCCACCGTGCCCGACGGCTGGGCGGCCTGTTTCTGGCCGCCGCCGAGGTTATCTAGAGCAATATTCAGCGCCAGCACGTTGACCGCGGGTTCACCGAAAATGCCCATCCAGCGCCCGTCCGTGTTTTGGTCGATGAGCTGACGCACGGTGTCCTGGGAGATGCCGCGTGCCCG
Organism: Candidatus Binataceae bacterium; assembly: GCA_030038355.1. Lineage (GTDB taxonomy): Bacteria > Desulfobacterota > Binatia > Binatales > Binataceae > JASHPB01. The sequence continues at coordinate 6,825 of JASHPB010000080.1, read as the reverse complement.
CGCGATGCGATCGGCCTGGAGTAGAGCGTCGGCCGGGCTGATATCAGGATCCAGTCCGCTGCCGGACGCCGTCACCATGTCAATCGGGACGCTGGATGCCGGGACGTTCTCGGTTTCCTCGGTATCCTTGAGCCGCTTGCGCACGGTGTCGATCAGCGTTTTGTTGGTTGGGCCGAGGTTCGAGCCGGACGAATTGCTGGCGTCGTAGCCCTTGTCGCCGGCAGCCGACGGCCGCGGATGGAAGTATTTTTGTGAGCTGAAGTTCTGACCGATGAGGCTCGAGCCGACGACTACACCGTCGCGTTGAACCAGGCTTCCCTTGGCTTCGTGCGGAAACAGAACGTGGCCCATGACTACCATTCCGATCGGGTAGATGAAGCCGAGCAGGACGGTCAGGACGATCGTCATTCGAACCGCTATCCAGAATGCGCGTGTCACGGTGTTTCTCCTAGGCAAGCCTGAGCGAAACGACCACCAGGTCGATCAGTTTGATGCCGATAAATGGAATGATCACGCCGCCCACGCCGTAGATCAGCAGGTTCCGCGTCAGAATCGCCGCTGCCCCGAGCGGACGGTACTGCACGCCGCGCAGCGCCAGTGGGATCAATGCGACGATGATCAGCGCGTTGAAGATCACCGCCGACAGAATCGCGCTTTGCGGATTGGCGAGATGCATGATGTTGAGCGACTGCAGTTCGGGGTAACCGAGCACGAACATCGCCGGGATGATGGCGAAATACTTCGCTACGTCGTTGGCGATCGAGAATGTCGTCAGCGCGCCGCGCGTGATGAGCAACTGCTTTCCGATCTCGACCACTTCCATGATCTTGGTCGGGTTGGAATCGAGATCGATCATGTTGCCGGCCTCGCGCGCCGCCTGCGTGCCGGCGTTCATCGCGATTCCGACGTCGGCCTGCGCCAGCGCGGGAGCGTCGTTGGTGCCGTCGCCGATCATCGCGACCAGCTTGCCTTGCGCCTGCTCCTCGCGGATCAGCCGCAGCTTGGTCTCCGGCGTGGCCTCAGCCTGGAACTCGTCGACGCCCGACTCGTGAGCGATCGCGGCGGCAGTCAGAGGGTTGTCGCCCGTGATCATCACGGTCTTGAGACCCATCGCGCGAAGGCGCGCAAAGCGCTCGCGGATTCCCTCTTTGACGACGTCCTTCAGATGAATCACGCCGAGCACGCGCGCGGTGTCGGCAACGACCAGCGGTGTGCCGCCGCTGCGCGAGATGCGCTCGACGATGCCGGCCAGTTCGGCAGGGGGCGTGCCGCCATTGTCCTTGACGAACTTGACGATCTGCTCGGTCGCGCCCTTTCGCACGCGGCGGCCGTTCAGGTTGACGCCGCTCATGCGCGTCTGGGCCGAAAACGGGATGAACTCCGCGTCCTTATCTGCCAGCTCGCGGCCACGCAGGTTGAATTCGCGCTTGGCGAGCGCCGTGATCGAGCGGCCCTCGGGGGTTTCATCGGCGAGCGAGGCGAGCTGAGCGCCGTCGGCCAGTTCCTCGATCGGAACTTCGAGCACCGGGATGAACTCGGTCGCCATGCGGTTGCCGAGCGTGATGGTGCCGGTCTTGTCGAGCAACAGCGTATCGACGTCGCCGGCGGCTTCAACCGCGCGCCCTGACATCGCGAGCACGTTGTGCTGCACGAGACGATCCATCCCGGCGATTCCGATCGCCGAGAGCAGGCCGCCGATCGTCGTTGGAATCAGACAGACCAACAGCGCTACCAGTACCGGCAGGGTGAGGGTCGTGCCGCCGTATTTAGCGAACGGAAACAAGCTCACGCATACCAGCATGAAAATGATCGTCAGGCCGGCGAGCAGGATGCTGAGCGCGATTTCGTTGGGCGTCTTCTGCCGTGCCGCGCCTTCTACCAGCGCAATCATGCGATCGAGAAATGTCTCGCCCGGGTTGGCGGTGATCTTCACCTTGATCCAGTCAGAGATAACGGTAGTGCCGCCCGTGACCGCGCTGCGGTCGCCGCCGCTCTCGCGGATGACGGGTGCGGATTCGCCCGTGATCGCGGCCTCGTTAACGGCGGCCACGCCCTCGATCACTTCACCGTCGCCGGGAATCACGTCGTTGGCCTCGACCATCACGATATTGCCGCGGCGGAGCTTGGGCGCGGGGACGACTTCGATCGCGCCGCTTTCGGTGACGAGTTTGGCCTGGGTTTCGGTCCGCGTCTTGCGCAGGTTGTCGGCTTGCGCCTTGCCGCGTCCCTCGGCCATCGCTTCGGCGAAGTTCGCGAACAGAACGGTGAACCAGAGCCAGATCGCGATCTGAAATTCGAAGCCGCCGAACTTGTAATCGCCAACTGCCAGGTCGTGGCAAAGGATGATCGTCACGGCGAGCGCCGTGACCTCGACGACGAACATCACGGGGTTCTTCAGCTGCACGCGCGGATCGAGCTTCTTCAGAGATTCGACCAACGCAACGCGAACTATGTCGCCGTCCCAGAGAGTAGGTGCCTTGCGATCACTCATGGATAGTATTCCTAGTAGAGATGCCCCGCGCGCATCGCCAGTTGTTCGACGATTGGCCCGAGCGCATCGGCCGGGAAGAACGTCAGTGCCGCGACAATCATGATCACGCCGACCAGCAGCATCACGAACACGAAACCGGTGGTCGGAAAGGTGCCGGCGCTAACTGGGACCGATTTTTTGCCCACCAGCGAACCGGCCATCGCCAGCACCGGTATCTTCATCAGGAAGCGTCCGAACAGCATGACGAACCCGAGCGTCCAGTTGTAGAAGGGTGTGTTGGCGTTCAATCCGCCGAAGGCGGAACCGTTATTCGCCGAAGCTTCCGTGTAGGCGTAAAGAATCTGCGAGAAGCCATGCGGGCCCGGATTCGAGATGCTCGAAAGGCCTGCCTGGGTAACGACCGCAACGCCGGCGGGCAGCAGAATCACGGCGGGAAAGATCAGCACGAAGAGCATCGCGAGCTTCATCTCGCGCCCTTCGATCTTCTTGCCCAGGTATTCGGGCGTCCGCCCCACCATCAGCCCGGCGATGAAAACCGACAACACCGCCATCACCAGCATCCCGTAGAGACCCGAGCCGACGCCGCCGAAGATGATCTCGCCGATCTGCATGTTGAGCAGGGGGATAAAGCCGCCGAGCGGCGTGTAGCTGTCGTGCATCGAGTCGACTGCGCCGCAGGAGGTGTCGGTCGTGACTGTCGCAAACAACGCGGAATCGACGATACCGAAGCGGACTTCCTTGCCCTCCATATTGCCGCCGCTCTGAGTGGCGGAGGGCGCCTGGTTGATTCCCATTTTGGCGAACTGCGGATTGCCGCCCTGCTCACAGGCGATCGCGACAAAAACGCCGACAAAGAACAAGAACGCCATCGCTGCGAACAGCGTCCATCCCTGGCGCCTATCGCCCGCCATCTTGCCGAAGGTGTGCGTGAGCGCGGCGCCAATCACGAAGATGGCGACTATCTCGATCAAGTTGGTGAGCGGAGTCGGATTCTCGTACGGGTGCGCCGAGTTAGCGTTGAAAAATCCGCCGCCGTTGGTGCCGAGTTCTTTGATGATCTCCTGCGAGGCGACTGGGCCTTGCGCGATCACCTGCTCAGCGCCCTCCACCGTTTTGGCGTGAGTGTAGGGCGAGAAGTTGTCCGGCACGCCCTGCCAGATCAGCACCAGCGCGAACACGACCGAGATCGGCAGCAGCACCCAGAGGGTTGCGCGAGTGAGATCGAACCAGAAGTTGCCGAGGGTGCGCGCGCTCTTTCGCACAAAGCCGCGAATCACCGCGATCGCGACGGCGATTCCCGACGCGGCGGAGACGAAGTTGTGGAACGCAAGTCCCGCCATCTGCGTGAGATAGCTCATCGTCGACTCGCCGCCGTATGCCTGCCAGTTGGTATTAGTGGTGAAACTAGCTGCTGTGTTCCAGGCCAAATCGGGAGCAACGGCGCCCATGCCCTGCGGATTGAAGGGCAGAAATCCCTGCAGACGTTCGAAGGCATAGAGCAGGAGCATCCCCACGAGGCTGAACATCAACATCGCGATGGCGTACTCGAACCAAGTCATCTCGGCATTCGGGTCGACGCCGCCCAGCCGATAGATAAGCCGTTCAATCGGCACGAGCACCGGGTCCATGAAGGTATGCTCGGCGGCGAAGACGCGTGCTATGTAGAGGCCGAGCGGGATGCTGACGGCGGTGAGGATCGCGAAGAAAACCGCGACCTGAATGATCGCATTTGTCGTCATGACTTACCTGTCAGAACTTCTCCGGCCGCAGCATCGCGTAGACGAGGTACGCAGTGAGAGCGACGGCGCAGATCAGACCTAAGGTCATTTCAAGGTTCATAGTTTCTCGCAGCCTCTAACGTAGAAGAACGACAGAGCAAAGAACGCGACGGTCGCCACAATGGCTATTGCATCAAGCATGGCGGACTCGCAGGAGCAGTTTGCATGCCAATATCATGGGGGTCGTCGATCCTGCAATTTTTCGTTTAAAGATCAACTGTTCGTTTCCAAATGCATCGTGCGGTACTTGCAATATACTATCCGGCTCAGGCGCGTCGCATTGCGCTCGGGATGGCATTAGCTGGTTGTCAACCGTTCGCAGTCAGACGGGAAAGTGACGAATGCGGGCAATCGATTCCGCCCCAGCCTCTGAACTGTCCTTTAGTCCAAGTTCGCGTTTCTGCACCGGCCGGGTGGTTCTTGAAAACATCGGCGTGCGTGCGAATACCGCAAGCCCCGGACACGGGCCTACCTCGAAAGTCTTAAGCCGCTCCCCAGCTTCGACCGCCTTTAACGGATTACGATCGCGGTCGAGTGCGGTGATAACTCCGCGGCGCCCATCGTTCACCATGAACGACCATTTGCAGCGCATGCAGACATACAAATAGCGATGAGGCTTAAAGAATCCGGGCAGCCGCCCCATCGATTTGATGACGAAGTCGTGGCGCAGATTCTGTGGCGTATTGGCGGGCAACTTGTTCAGCTTCATTTTTTTCTGTGGGGCCGATCGAGACAAACTCTGCCGCCGATCGACAGACCTCGACGCCGGCTAACAGCAGTGGCCGTGCCAGCTAACGAGGCATGCAAAAGCTTGATAGAGCAGGGTGCGCGCGCGCAGATATTTCGATTTGCATCGTGCCCGGCGATGCAGCTTGCAAGAAACCAACGGCGCCCCCGCCGCGATGGGGGCTGGCAGTCACGGTCAGAAATAGGCGCGCGTTGCCCCCGCAGACACCCGAACCCTAATGGCTAGACTTCGGTCAGCTTCCGATGCAGTGGAGCCATAATTTCGCCGGTCTCGAGGCCGATCGGACATGCGCCCTTGCACGGCGTCGCCGCACAGGAGAGGCAGGCGCTCGCGTCGACCGGCAGGAGCTTGTACTCGCGCCGCGCCAGTTCGAAATCGCCGTAGTCGCGCGCGTACATCCGCGTCCGCAGAACCTGAGAAATCGGCACGCCGCTCGGGCATGATTCTTCGCACGCCTTGCATCCATTGCGACAATGCGAGGCCGAGTTGAGTGCCAGGTAGCGGCGGAGCAGCGGAATATCACCGGCTGCGGCGGTCCGCCATCCCGATGCGCCGAGATATTCATCGATCAGGTCAGGGCTCGTCATCGTGACGATCAGGGCGTCGACGTTGGAATTCGAGAGCACCCAACGAAACGCCGCCTGCGAGAACGTCGCGCCGCCTTTTTCGTACGGACGCATGTCATTCAGCCGCGCGCCCATCAGCGTCTTCATCACCACCGTGCCCATGCCCTTGGACTTGGCCTTAGCCAGGATGCGCGGCAATTGGGGCTGGACCGCGATGAAATCGTAGTCGCGGAAGAAGCGCTTGAAGAAGCTCGGATCCTGGCCGAAGTTGTGTGCGGCCAAAATCACGTCGTAGTGCCCGGAGTCGATCGCGTAGTCGAGGCATTCGCCGAGGTTCCCGGCATGCCCCGACATGCCAGTGAATTTCACTTTGCCCTGGCCCTTCGCCTTGTCGACAAAAGCGTACCACTCTGGATTCTTGAGCCGTTCGACTTCGTTCACGGCGTGGTTGAAGAAGATGTCGACGTGATCGGTCTGCAGGCGCTTGAGGCTTCCCTCGAGCGTCAGCATCATCTCCTGCTGGGTCGTCGTGGGATAGGCGAACATCTTCGACGTGAGCACGACCTTGTCGCGCTTATCGCGCAGCGCGCTGCCGATCGTGCTTTCAGCTTCGCCGTCGGTGTAATCGGAGGCCGAATCAAAATAGTTGATGCCGAGGTCGAAGGCGCGGCGGACGAGATCTTCTTGCCCGCTGCGCAGGCGGCTCGATCCAAAGGAGATATCGGAGATTTTGAGGCCGGTGCTCCCGAGCGGGACGTAGCGCCGCACGCGCGGTGGCGTAGAGTTGATAGCGGCACCGACCTCACCCGCGACCGAGAGCAAGCCGACCCCGAGCGAGGCCAAGGCGCCAGTTTTCAGGAACTCGCGCCGATCGAACGTATAGCTCGTGCAATTGCTTTCAGGCCGCTCATACTGTCGTAGCTTCACGAGCGCACCTCCACGGGAGACGAGTCGTCAGTGACATTTCAGCACTACTGACGGCTCGATCACAATGCGCAAAATGAGCGGGCTTAGTTTTTCTGCTGGCGAAGCGTCGCGAGCACCGCGTCGACCATTTCGCGAGGGACCTCGGCGGGGATATCGTCATCGGGGTCGGCATACGCGCCCTTGGCCAGGGCGATAACCTCGCCGTATTCACGCAAATAGATTTCGCAGCGTTTACAATTGCTTATGTGGTCCTCGAAGACTCGTCGCGATGCTCCGGTCAACTCGCCGTCGCGGTACGCCCGGATGAAGTCAACA
>JASHPB010000079.1 GCA_030038355.1 Candidatus Binataceae bacterium | reverse complement strand
ATATTCCGCAGAGCGAAAAACTCGAATTGAATCAGGGGGGCTTGGCGGAGAGGGGGGGATTCGAACCCCCGGAGCCACGAGGGCTCACGTGATTTCGAGTCACGCCGGTTAAACCTGACTCCCGAACCTCTCCGCGCCCGGCCAGCATTGATGTTCGCGTCCGGGTAGTCAAGCAAAGACGCGACTTCGGTTCCCCTGATACAAGATATGCGCATGGCTTTCCGGCGTCCCGGGGAATTTGCTAGCGTCGGATTGATCTCGGGACCGAGGAGCTGAGTATGCCTGCGGATATCATCACAACCACCCTCGACACGCATTTCTCCCGCGTCTACGACACGCTCGCGCCAGACCTCCGCCGGCTCTATGAAAACGCGAAGCGCGACCAATGGAATGCGGCCCGCGACGTCGACTGGAGCGTAACCGTAGACCTCGATCGCGGTATTTTCGCCGATGAACTCGTCGATGGCCACGGCACCCAGGCGCTGAAGAAACTCGACCCGAAAACATTTCGCCGCCTCAACGTGGAGTTCTCCTGCTGGCGGCTTTCGCAGCTCCTGCACGGCGAGGAAGGCGCGATGCTCGCGTGCGCGCAGCTGGTTGACATGGTACCCGGCAACGACGCGAAGTTCTTCGTTGCGACGCAGGTCGTCGATGAGGCGCGGCATACCGAAGTTCTGAGCCGCTATCTCGCCGACAAGTGCGAGGGGCGCCTTTACGAGATGAACGCCAACGTGCGGAAGCTCTTTGATTATATCCTCGGCCATGGCAAGTGGTTCGTTAAGACCGTCGGCCTGCAACTGCTCGCTGAGACGTTTGCGGTCTCGATCTTCCGTATGTTGACGGAATCGGCGCAGGATCCGCTGCTGCGCGACATCTGTAAACGAATCCTCTCTGACGAGTCGCGGCACATGGGATTCTCGGTGCTGAGCCTGCCTGACGAAATCGGCGGCCTCGATAAGGGCGAACTCGCAGAGCTCGAGGACTTTGTGCACGAGGCGCTCGTGCTGCTGCTCAGCGGCCAGTTCCCGCAGCAGGCTTACGAAGCCGTCGGGATGAGCGGCAGCGAGCTCGATGAAGTCCGCCGCGCGCGCAAGGAAGTGGCGAGGAGCACCGATCATGTGTTGTTCCGGCGGCTCTTCCGCCGCGAGATGCATCAGACGATCGTCACCAATATGAAGAAGGTTGGGCTGCTCAACGAGCGTACCTCCGGCTTCATGCGCGAGATGGGCATCGACCCCGCGCTGCAGGCCGCCGCATAATGGCTACCGCACCTGTTGCTAACCAGGGTGCAAGCTGGCGCGCGCAGCTCGGCGCCAAGCTCGTCACAGCTGAAGAAGCCGTATCACACATCAAGACGGGCGATCGCATCTGCCTTGCGCTTGCGCAATCGACCCCGATCGAAGTGTGCACCGCGCTCGTGGCGCGGCTGATGGAGCTCGAGAACATCGTCCTCAATGCTGGCGCGACTGCGTTCAATTGGGATCTGCCCGGCCTCGGCGAGCGGTTCACGCTGCAGTCGATGTATTTGTCGCCGTACGATCGCCACATCTACACGCGCGGCGACGGCGACTTCACGCCGATTCAGTACTATCGCGCCGGGCATTTGCCGCCGTCGCTCGAGGGATTCAACGTCTACTCGATGGTCGTCTCGCCGCCGGATGAGAACGGGATGTGCAACTTCGGCGACTCTCAGATCATGTCGAAGCTGCTCGCGCGCCATGCCGATCTCGTTATTGCCGAGATTGAGCCGAGCCTCATTCGCGTCGGCGGTGATAACGCGATTCATGTCTCGGAGATCGATTGCCTCGTCGAACGCACGATGGAGTTGCCTGAGATCTCGCTGCCGGTGCCGAACGAAGTTGAACAGCGTCAGATAAACGCGGTCTGCGGCGTGATCGCCAAGGTGCTGGTGCCCGACCGCGCATCGATCCAGATAGGGGTCGGCTCGATGTCGGGTCAGATGATGAAGTTCCTAGATAACCATCATGACCTCGGAATGCAGACCGAAATCATTCCGCATCATACTGCCCAGCTCGTCGAGGCTGGCGTGCTGACCGGCAAGTACAAGAAGCTGTTTCCGGGCCAGGTTGTGGGTTCAGGCATTGCGCCGCTGACGCCGCGCGCCGAACTCGATTACATCGACGGCAATCCCAGTTTTGCGCTCTACGATTTCAACTTCACCGATGACATCCGCACGATCGCGCAGGAAGACGGCCTGATATCGATCAACAACGCGATGGCCGTCGATCTAACCGGCCACGTCAACGGCGAATCGATCGGGCCCGTGCAGTACACCGGCACCGGCGGCCAGACTGCGTTCGTCGTCGGCGCAAGCCTCGCCGGCGGCAAGACCATCCTCGTTACGCCCTCTTATTCCACGGTCAAAGGGCAGCGCGTCTCGCGCATTGTGCCGACGATGCCGGCGGGCAGCGTCGTGACGTGTCCGCGTGCCTTCGTCCACTACGTCGTGACCGAGTACGGAATTGCCACGTTGAAGGGTAAGTCGTTACGTGAACGAATTGGCGAAATGATGGCGATCGCGCATCCGGATTTTCGCTCCGAACTGAAATCCCGCGCCAAACTGCTCTATAATCTCTGATCTTCCGAACCTTCCGATCGGCGCCGGAACAATTTGCTCCGGTGTGCAGTTCGATAAGATAGAGGCGGAGCGTTCCGCCGATGCTCAAGATCGGATTGACCACTTGTCTGCTGATCCTGACACTTTCAGGTGTCGCCGGCATCTCAAATGCCGCTGATGAAAACGGCGTTATCATGCACGATGGCAAGGTGATGATCCTCAATAAGGGCCAGGCAGAGGGCGCGCTCGATCACGTAATGACGATGGGCAACGGCACCAAGGTTATGCCCGACGGTACCGTGACGATGAAGGCGGGCCAGGAAATGAAGATGCAGAACGGGACCGTGATCACGAGCGACGGTCACATCATGCATGGGAGCCATGCGGTGCCGATGCGGAAGGAGGAGCAGTAGTTGAGCGCGCAACCTGCGAGGATCGCACGACCACAGCCGCCGAAGCCGGCTCTCGCCGGGCGGCGCGCCCAGCCGCTCATTATCCGCCTCTCCCACTGGATCAATATCCCCCTCATCGTGATCATGGCCGGCAGCGGATTGCAGATCCTTGCTGCTTATCCGTCGTTCGGACCGCGCGGCGCACTCTACAAGTGGTATCCGTTCCAGGGCGATACGCCGCCGAGCTGGTTGCGCTTCGGCGGATGGCTGGCGGGCGCGCGGCATTGGCACTTCGCAATCGCGTGGTTTCTTGTGATCAATGGCGTCATCTACACAGCGTACACGATCGCGACTGGCGAATGGCGCCGACGCGTATTTCTTCCTCGCCGCGATGCCACCAACGCCTTACGGATGTTCGCCTACTATCTGCGCATTCGAAAGACTCCGCCGCCCGAGGACTTCTACAATGGTCTCCAGCGGCTCGCTTACACCTCGGCAATTCTGTTCGCGATCGTAATAGTCTTGTCGGGCCTTGCGATCTACAAGCCCGTGCAGCTTTCGTGGCTCGCCGCGCTCTTCGGCGGCTATGACGGGGCTCGCGTTGTCCATTTTGCCGGCCTCTTGCTGCTCACCTTGTTTGCGCTGAATCATGTCGTGCTGGTCGCGCTGCACCCGCGGACTCTTGTCGCGATGGTTACTGGAGGCAAACGTGGCTAGATTGATTTCGCGCCGCGAGATGCTGGGTGCGATCGCGGCTAGCAGTTTACTCGCCGGATGCAACGGGCCGCGCACGGCGGACTTCCTAAATGGTATGGCGCGATGGAACGCGCGCTTTCAGGCGGCACTGTTCTCGCCGACCAGGCTCGCACCGGAGCCGCCGGAGTCGGACGTCACGCCCGACGACGATTTCCCGAGCTACTTTGTCTCCGACATGATGCCGTTCCCGCCAACGAACTGGACGCTTAAGGTCGGCGGCCTGGTCGAGCGTCCGGCGGTGTTCACGCTCGATCAGCTGAAGCAGATGCCGCGCTTCGACCAGCGCATCCGGCATCATTGCGTCGAGGGCTGGTCCGCGGTCGCGTCGTGGCAGGGCGTCCGCGTCAGTGACGTCGCGAAGCTGGTGGGCCTGAAGCCAGGCGCCAAGTTCGTCGAATTCCGCTCCTTCGATAGTGGCTACTATTCGTCATGGGACATGCCAAGCGCGATGCATCCGCAGACGGTTCTCGCGTACGGCATGAATGGCGACGATCTGGAGGCCGATCATGGCGCGCCGTTACGCCTCTATTCTGCAGTGAAACTCGGCTACAAGAACGTCAAGTATCTGACAGAGGTGAACTTCCTGCCCGTGCGAACCGGCGG